>DATNMT010000336.1:0-18173 GCA_035602495.1 Bradyrhizobium sp. | reverse complement strand
ATCAGGAAGCGGCGCTTGAGATAAAGCTGCTTGAGGATTTCGCATTTCTGCCGCTCGCCGGCGGAAATGTCGGAGACGCGGGCGTCGAGCGGCACCTTGAACGGCATCCCGGCCAGGAACGCCTGCAGTTGCTTCTTTTCCCTGGCCCAGTCGACCACGGCCGGAACATCGTCGCGCGCCAGCACCAGGTTTTCGGCGACGGTCATCGCGCCCACCAGGGTAAAATGCTGGTACACCATGCCAAGCCCGAGCGCATGGGCGTCCTTCGGATTGGCGATCGCCTGTTCGCGGCCGCCGACCAGCACGTCGCCTTGGGTCGGGTGGTAATAGCCCATGATGCATTTCACCAGCGTGCTCTTGCCGGCGCCGTTTTCGCCGAGCAGCGCGTGGAACGAGCCGGGGCGTACGGTCAGCTCGACATTGTCGAGGGCAACGAAGTCGCCGAATTTCATGGTCATGGCGATGGCGTCGACGCCGAGCGCGCCAGCCGGCAAGGGCGTTTCGCCGATGATCACGACAGGGCCCCGATCAGGTCCGCCGAGGTTGCGACCGCACCGAACACGCCGCCCTGCATCTTGATCATTTTCAGCGCGTGGTCGTGATTGCTTTTGTCGGTGGCGGCGCAGCAGTCCTCGATCAGCACGCATTCGAAGCCGCGGTCGTTGGCCTCGCGCATGGTGGTGTGGACGCAGACATCGGTGGTAATACCGGTGAGAACGATGTTCTCGATGCCGCGCAGCCGCAGCATCAATTCCAGGTCGGTGGCGCAGAACGATCCCTTGCCGGGCTTGTCGATGATCGGCTCGCCCGGCAGCGGCGCCAGATCGGGAATGATCTCCCAGCCGGCCTCGCCCCGGACCAGCACGCGGCCGCAGGGGCCGGGATCGCCGATTCCGGCGCCGATCTGGCGCGAGCGCCACTGCTTGTTGGCGGGCAGGTCGGCGAGATCGGCGCGATGGCCCTCCCTTGTATGGATGACGTGGAAGCCTTGCGCCCGCATCACCGAAAGCAGCCGTTTGATCGGCTCGATCGGCGCCCGCGTCAGCGACAGGTCGTATCCCATCTTGTCGACATAGCCGCCGACGCCGCAGAAATCGGTCTGCATGTCGATGATGATGAGCGTGGTGTTTTCCGGTCGCAGGTCGCCGTTATAGGGCCATGCATAGGGCTCGGATTTGATGAAGCGCTCGGGCATGTCGTTACTCTCGCTTGTGCGCGTCTCGTTATCGGGTGATCGAAAGCTCGGCCGGCGCACCGGTCAGGGTACGCTTGGGCGAGCAGGTGATGATCATGATCGCCAGCGTCAGGATATAGGGCGCGGCGTTGAAGAGGTGATATCCGGAGGTAACGCCGACCGACTGCAATGCCGGGCCGAGCGCGGCGGCTCCGCCGAACGCCAGCGACGCCCACATGCACAGCATCGGATCCCATCGCGCGAAGATCACCAGCGCCACCGCGGTGATGCCCTGTCCGCTAGAGAGGCCTTCGTTCCAGCTGCCGGGATAGAACAGCGACAGGAAGGAGCCGCCGATGCCGGCGAGGAAGCCGCCGACCATGGTTGCGCGCAGCCGAATCACGAGCACGGAATATCCCATCGCCTTGGCGGCGTCCGAGCTCTCGCCGGCGGTACGGATCAACAGGCCCCAGCGCGTGGTGCGGAACGCCCAGTACAGGATCGGCGCCAGCGCGATGCCGAGCAGGAACAGCACGTTGATCCGCAGCGCCGCGCGAACCTGGGCAATATCGCTCCACCAGCCGAAATCGATCGCGGGCAGCCGCGGCGCGGTCGGCTCGATCAGGGGTTTGCCGAGATAGAAAGCCAGTCCCGTGCCGAACAGCATCAGTGCGATGCCGACCGCGATGTCGTTGACCCGCGGCAGCGAGCAGATGCCGGCATGGAGCGCGCCGAGCAGCGAACCGGTGACGCCGGCGGCGAGCACGCCGAGCCAGGGCGAGCCGGTGAGATAGGAGATGCCGTAGGCGCTCATCGCGCCCATCACCAGCGTGCCTTCGAGGCCGAGATTGATGCGCCCCGAGCGCTCGGTGATGCATTCGCCCAGACTGACGAACAGAAACGGCGTCGAGACGCGGATCGCGCCGCCGAACACCGCGAGCGGAACCGTCCACAGGCCTATCGTTCCGTCGGCCATGTCACGACTTGCCTTTCAGAAAGCCAATCCGCCCGTACAGCGCATCGCTGGCGAGCACGAAGACGAAGATAATTCCCTGCAGCACCTGTACCGAGGCGTCAGGCAGGCCGAGCCTGCGCTGCAACAGCCCGCCGCTGGCGCTGATGCCGCCGAGCAGGATGGCAACCGGAATAACGGCAAGCGGATTTTGCCGCGCCAGAAAGGCGACGAGAATCCCGGTAAAGCCGTAGCCGGCGGCGAGGTTGGCGTTGGTGCGGCCTTGCACGGCGGCGACCTCGACCATCCCCGCAAGGCCGGCCGAGGCGCCGGCCAGGAAACAGATGGTCATGATCAGTTTGCCGACCCCGAGGCCGACGATCCTGGCGGCGCGAATGTTGCCGCCGGCGACGCGCGCGGCGAAGCCGAACACGGTGTGATAAATCAGGATGTAGGATGCGATCGCGGCCACAATCCCGAACACCAGTCCCCAATGCACGTCGGTGCCGGGGATTGAGCCGATCATGTTGGCGGCGCCGATCTCGCGGGTCGACGGTTTGTTGAGGCTGGCCGGGTCGCGCATCGGGCCCTCGACCAGATGGTTGAGGATCGCCAGTGCGATGTAGACCAGCAGCAGGCTTGAAATAGTTTCGTTGACGCCGCGATATTGGCGAAGACCGCCCGAGAGCATGATCCAGAGCCCGCCGCCGAGCATGCCGGCGGCGACCATCGCCAACTGCACCGCGAGCGGCGGCGCCCATTGCATGGCAAGCGCGATGCTGGTGGCCGACAATGCGCCGATCAGGAGCGCGCCTTCGCCGCCGATGATGACCATGCCGAGTTGCGCCGGCAGCGCCGTGCACAGCGCGGTCAGGATCAGCGGGGCCGCGCGGGTCAGCGTGTTCTGCCAGGAAAACCAGGTGCCGAACGCGCCCTGGTACATGTAGAAATAAAGATCGAGCGGACTTTTGCCGAACAAGGCCACGAATAAGCCGAACACGCCGAGCGCGCCGACCAGCGCCGCGCCCGGAATGAGGATGTATTCGATGGTCCCGCCGTAGCGCTGCAGAAATCCAGGGTCCGCGGCCGGAGAAATCGCAGCCGCTTCGACGGGATCTGCAACGCCTGACGTCACGAAGTCGCTCCGATCACGCCTTCCACGAGATAGTCCATCTTTTCCAGCTCGGGGTCCTTCTGGCCGCGATCGGTTCCGGCGGCGATCACGGTGTTGCCCTTGTTGTCCATGATCGGGCCCTTGAAGATGGTGTAGTCGCCTGATGTGAGCTTGGCCTTGATGTCGTCGGCGTGCTTGCGCGCTTCGGCCGAGACCATCTCGCCATAGGGCGAGACCTTGACAATCTCCTCCTTCAGGCCGCCGCGATAGAAGTTCGGGATTTCTTCGCCGGCGGCGATCATCTTGACGAACTTCGGATACAGCGCTTCCCAGTTCCACTCGGCGCCGGTGAGGTAGGCTTTTGGCGCCAGCGGCGACTGATTGACGTGATAGCCGCATACCATCGCGCCGCGGCGCGCGGCGTTCTCGACCATGGTCTTGGGTCCGTCGACATGGCAGGTCAGGACATCGACGCCCTGGTCGATCAGGCTGTTGGTGGCTTCCGCTTCCTTGACCGGCATCGACCAGTCGCCGGTGAAGATCACTTGGGTGGTGGCTTTCGGGTTGGCGAGCTTGGCGCCGAGCGTGAAGGCATTGATGTTGCGCAGCACCTGCGGGATCGGCTTGGCGGCGACGAAGCCGAGCTTGCCGCTCTTGGTCGAGTAGCCGGCAACGATGCCGGAGATGTATTGCGCCTCGTCGATGTAGCCGAAATAGCTGCCGGCGTTCTTCGGGTCCTTGTCGGTCCACAGGCCGCCGCAATGCTCGAAGTGCAGTTTCGGAAACTTGTTCGCCATCTTGATCATGTGCGGATTGTAGTAGCCGAACGAGGTCGGAAACAGCAGCGTGGCGCCGTCGAGATTGATCATCGACTCCATCGTCTTTTCGACGGCGTCGGTCTCGGGCACCTTTTCTTCCTCGACCACCTTGAGGCCGGGCATTTTCTTCAAGGCGGCCGCGCCCTGGGCGTGGGCCTGGTTGTAGCCGTAGTCGTCACGCGACCCGACATAGATGAACCCGATCGTGGTATCGGCTGCCGATGCCGAACCGACGCCGAGCGCGCTGCCAAGCGTCAGCGCGGCGCTTCCTTGCAAGAGATGCCGTCGAGAAATCCTGCCAAAATCCATGTGCCTGCTCCCTTTGGCGGACGCACCGCCGCTATGTCAGCGGCTTCGCCTGAAGCGGCGAAGCCCGACAGGCCATGTCGCAATCTTCATGCCAGAGCCTTTTTGCTGAGCAAAATGGCATAATCCATTGAAACAAATTAGTTATTGTTCGATCTGGTTCCCGGTTTAAAACTTGTGCATAAGTCCGCAGGTCCAAATTTTAGGCGACATTTTTAGATTGTATGCAAGGGAGTTAAGCAATGCTTGACGCCGATTGCTTCCCCGCAAGTGCCGGCCCGAACCGTCCAACCCGTCATTTGCCGGCTGTTCAAGCCAGCCTAGGCTGCTACCAGTCGGAGGATTGGGCGGTCGCTCGGATCGCCGCCCGCTGGCACCGAACTTGTATCAACCCCGAGCGACGCGTTTGGCAACCGGCGCCGCCTTCGTCATTGGAAAAGCATGCGTGAGATGAAGGAGGGCACCGCCGGCCGCCAGGACTATCCCCTCGGCGATGAGATTGTCGGCCGGATCAACGAACTGGCAGCGATCTCGGAAACCCCGGGGCATCTTGCGCGGCTCTTCCTCACCAGGGAACATCGCGCCGCCGCCGATCTCATTCTGGGCTGGATGCGGTCGGCCGGAATGGACGCGCATCTCGACGCGATCGGAAACGTCTGCGGCCGCTACGAAGGCGAGCGACCGGGCCTGCCCTGCCTGATGCTGGGCTCGCATTACGACACCGTGCGCGACGCCGGCAGATGGGACGGCCCGCTCGGACTGATCACCGCGCTCTCCTGCGTCGCCAATTTGAACAAGCGAGCGCGGCGATTGCCGTTCGCCATCGAGGTGACCGGCTTCGCCGACGAGGAGGGGGTGCGCTTCGCCTCCACGCTGTTGGGCAGCCGCGCGGTCGCCGGCACGTTCGTCGAGAGCGTGCTCGGCACCAGGGATGACGCCGGCGTTTCGATGCGCGAGGCCATGGTGCAATTCGGCCTCGACCCGGAGCATATCGGCGCTGCCGCGCGCGCCCGCAGCGAACTGCTCGGCTATGTCGAGCTTCACATCGAGCAGGGGCCGGTGCTGGAAGGCCTCAACCTGCCGGTCGGCGTCGTCAGCGCGATCGCGGGCGCCACGCGGCTTGCGGCGAGCCTGACCGGCATGGCCGGCCATGCCGGCACGGTGCCGATGCTGTTGCGGCGCGACGCGCTTGCCGGGGCTGCCGAATGCATTGTCGAGATCGAGGAGTTCTGCCGTACCGACCAGGACGGGCTGGTCGGCACCGTCGGCTACATCCATGCGATGCCGGGCGCGACCAACGTCATTCCGGGAGAAGTATCCTTCACCATCGACATCCGCGCCCCCACTGACGCCCATCGCAAGCTCGCCGTCACCGATATCGTCCGGAGAATCGAGGCGATCGCCAGACGGCGAAAGCTGTCCCTGCAGATCGATGTCACCCACGAGAACCGCACCGTGCCCTGCGCGCCGTGGCTCAAGCGACAGGTGGCGGAGGCGGTCGCAAAAGAGGGCTATCGCGTGTTCGAGCTGCCGAGCGGGGCAGGGCACGACGGCATGGCGATGATCGACATCGCCGATGTCGCCATGGTGTTCGTGCGCTGCAAGGGCGGCATCAGCCATCATCCCGACGAGCACGTCGATGCAGCCGATGCCGATGCCGGGGCGCGGGTGCTGCTGCGACTGATCGAGAATTTCCGGCCGCAAGACGCCAGGCAATAGGGGCTCGGGTTCGGATCAAGCCTTCAGCGGGCCTCGGAAAAAATACGTTCGCCGACGCTTCTCGCATTGGTGCGAAAAACGATGTCCCAAAAGATCGTCGTCACGCCGAAATTGCAGTTTTCGAAACGATGATGCGTGAGGTGACGCAGCTTCGTCGGATAAAGCCAGGAATTCGGCTCGATCCGCCAGCGGTGCACGGCATAGTGGACGGTGATGAAAATCAGATAGCCCAGCAGAAGGCCGGCGAAAATCGCCGATCCGTCTTCCAGCCCGGCAATGCCAATCAGCAGTAATCCAATCGGGAGCGCAAGCAGCGGCGTGCTGAGGCTGGATCTTTCCGAGTCCGGATCGCTTGGATGATCGTGATGAAGCTGATGCAGGCGTCGGCCCACCGAATAGTGGAACGCAAAGCGGTGCACCAGATATTCCACCAGCGTCCAGGCCGCGAGGCCCGCCACGACCAGATGAAGGCGATACATGCCCGCCAGGTCGATGAACATCAGTGCGGCAAGCGGGATGGTGACGAAGTCGCCGAAATGTCGAATGCGCCGCATCAACCCGGCGGAGAAACTCGTAGTGTCGGGTACATGACTCATCAGGCCACCTCGCCAGCGCGCTAAGCCGGGCTTCTTCGCCAATCATGGACCCGCGGGCCTGAGATTGGAACAGATTTGCATGACAAATTTGCGGACGGGATTAACTCGCCGCGCGCGGGCGCGGCGAATCGCGCGTGCGGGCTTTAACCTGCGGTGACGTCGACCAGTTCCGCGCCGTCGAGCACCTGCCTTGCCTTGTCGCGATCGAGATCGCCTTCCCAGGCGGCCACCACGACGGTGGCGACGCAGTTGCCGATCAGATTGCCGAGCGCGCGCGCCATGCCGATGAACCAGTCGACCGACAGCACCAGAGCTCGAAGGGCGGATTGGAGCCCAACGGGTCCGCGCAAGGCGCGGCCCGATGACAGGCTCCGGCGTAATCCGCCGCTTCGACTTCTTCAGCTTCGAGACGAATATACCATTCTATCCTGCATGCCGTCGCGTATTCATTGACCGGAGGCACGCTGGCACGGAACGGCGGATTACGCCGGAGCCTGTCATCGGGCCGCGCCTTGCGCGGACCCGTTGGGCTCCAATCCGTCCTACGGCAACGTGTGCTGCACGCCGCGAGGCAGAAGTTACAGCGACGCTGCCATTCCGCCTGACGGGCAAATCACCGAGGTCCCGATGTCCCCATCCGACCTACTTGTTAAGTCCCTCCCGAAAAAATATTCTGCTTTTCAGAATATTCGGATTATCCTATTATCCCTCCTTGTCCCGTCCCACCAAAAAGGGGCGTATCATGATCGTCGCGAACGCGGGGCGGGATGCGGTGGACGCTGATGGCGCTTCTGACGAGGGCGCTTGAAGCGGACGGCGAAGCCGTGTGGTCCTGGCACCCCGACGCTGGTGTCAAGTTGGCGTAAAGGAGCGCTGATGACGGTGGCCAAAAAGCCCGGCGCACCGGGGAGAGCGCGGAATAAGCCGTAAACCATTGCGTGGGGAATGCCGGGTGATTCCGGTGTGACCTGACTAACGCGTGTGCGTTTTTTACTACCCATTGCACACGCGGCTATCGGGCGCATCGGGCGCCCGGCATTCCCTGCGCCCTCTGCTCAGAGAGGGCGGGAAATGAACGAATACCTCGCGCAGATCATGGGGCGAGATCGCGAAGTCGTGTCTGTAAGGGGCAAGTGACGCGGTTGTTTGAAATTATGATTGGTGTTCACGCAAACACACTTTCGGCCGGACTATCCCGCCGTCACATCCACCACCTCGGCGCCGTCGAGCACCTGCCTTGCCTTGTCGCGGTCGAGATCGCCTTCCCAGGCAGCCACCACGACGGTGGCGACGCAGTTGCCGATCAGGTTGCCGAGCGCGCGAGCCATGCCGATGAACCAGTCGACCGACAACACCAGCACCAGCCCGATCGCGGGGATCGAGGGCACCGCGTTCAACGTTGCCGCGAGGATGACGATGGCCGAGCCGGGCACGCCGTGCGCGCCCTTCGAGGTGATCAGGGACACGCCCAGGACCAGCAACAGATCGCCGAACGACAGCGGCGTGTTGGTCGCCTGCGCGATGAACACCACCGCCAGCGTCAGATAGATCGAGAACGCATCGAGGTTGAAGGAATAGCCGGTGGGGATCACGAGCCCGACCACCGAATCCTTCACGCCCAATCGCTCGAGCTTACGCATGATCTGCGGCAGCACCGCGTCGGAAGAGGCGGTCGCCAGCACGATGGTCAGTTCCTCGCGCAGATAGCTCAGGAATTTGAAGATGTTCAGGCCGGCGAGCGCCATCACGGCGCCGAGCACGCCGAGCACGAAGATCGCGACCGCGACATAGAACAGCGCCACCAGCGAGATCAACTGCTTGAGCGAACCGACGCCGTATTGACCCACCGTATAGGCCACCGCGCCGAGCACGCCGAGCGGCGCCACGCGCACGATCAGCCCCATGGTGCGGAACAGCACGGTCGATACCGCGTCGATCAGCGAGGTGATCTTTTCGCCCTTCTCGCCGCCGACCAGCGCGAGGCTGGTGCCGAACAGGATCGCGAAGAACAGCACCTGCAGCACGTCGTTGCGCGACAGCGCGTCGAACGAGGTGGTCGGAATAATGTTCATCAGGAAGCTGCCGATGCCGCCGCCCTTAAGCTTGTGCGCATTGTCGGCGTAGTTGGTGAGCGCCTTGGCGTCGAGCGTCGACGGATCGATGTTCATGCCATGGCCGGGGCCGAACAGATAGGCAAGCAAAAGCCCCACGATCAGCGCCACCGTGGTCATTACCTCGAAATACACCAGCGCCTTGACGCCGACCCGGCCGACCTTTTTGAGGTCGCCGGCGCCGGCAATGCCATGCACGACCACGCAGAACACGATCGGCGCCACGATCATGGAAATCAATTTGAGGAAGGCGTCGCTGAAGATCTTCAGGCTGACGGCAAAATCGGGAACCGCCATCCCGAGCACGATTCCCAAGAGCAGCGCCGTCAGGACCTGAACAAACAACGACGTGTACAGCGGCTTTCGCGCCGGCGCCGTTGCAGTGGTGGTAATGGTCGCCATCTAACGCTCCCCCTCGGTTCAAGACGTCCTGGGCTAAAAAACTAGCAACAAGTGTGCCAGCGACTGCTCCGCGGCCTCGAACCGGTGGGGTCGCCGTTACAGAACGTGCTGAAATGCAAGGCGTTTTGCAATCCTCTTGGCATACCGTTTGCTTTAAATTTGACGGGGTGTCGGGCTTGCCGCAGATTTGACGCGTCGCAAGAATGACATTCGCCACGGGCCGCATGAGAGGCCTCTGGCGTCGAATTTCAAACAAGGGGAGTATCTCCAATGCCGACAAATCTTACGCGCCGCCAAGCGCTTGTACTTCCCGCCGGGCTCGCTCTGGGCAGCCTCGTCGGTCACCCCGCAAGTGCAGCCGACCCGGTCAAGATCGGATTGGTCGCCGCCCTTTCCGGGCAGTCCGCGAAGTCAGGCGAGGGCATCACCCGCGGGCTCACGATTGCGATCGACGAAATCAACGCCAAGGGCGGGGTTTTGGGCGGACGAATGCTGGAACTGGTCCGCCGCGACGACGAGTCGAACCCTGGCAAGGGCCAGACCGCGGCGCGGGAGCTGATCGACAAGGAGGGTTGCGCCATTCTGTTTGGCGGAATCGACAGCCCGGTGTCGCTGGCGATCGTGCCGGTGGTGAACGCGGCGCAGGTGCCGTTCATGGGCGTATGGGCCGCGGCGACCAATATCACCCGCAACGGCGCCAACCCAAACTATGTGTTTCGCGTCTCCGCCGTCGACGTTCTGGTCGACCGCGCATTGATCAAACATGCCATGACCTCTTTCAGCGCCAAGAAGCCGGGCCTGATGCTGGTCAACAACGGCTGGGGCGAATCCAATCTGGCGGGCCTGACCGCGGCCGCTGCCGCCGCAGGCATTACGCTCGCGGGCGCGGAAAAATTCGAGGACAAGGATGTCGACATGACGCCGCAACTGCAGCGGCTGCGGGAGGCCGGCGCTGACACGGTGATCCTGGTCGGCAATGCCGCGCCGGGCGCGCAGGTGGTGAAATCGCTGCAGAAGTCCGCATGGACGGTGCCGGTGGTTTCGCATTGGGGCATCTCGGGCGGGCGTTTCCCGGAACTCGCGGGATCCTGGGCGGGCAAGGTGCATTTCGTCCAGACCTACAGCTTCTTCGGACCGCAAAACGAGGTCGGCAAGCGCGTGCTCGCAGCGCTGATGGCGAAATATCCCGACATCAAAGGTCCAGGCGATGTCACCCCGCCGGTCGGCGTCGCCAATGCCTATGACGCGATGCAGTTGACCGCGCTGGCGATGGCGAAAGCCGGTTCGACCGAAGGTCCCAAACTGCGCGAGGGCTTCCTCGGCATCGAAAGCCATCAAGGGTTGATCAAGAGCTATACAAAACCGTTCACGGACGAGAACCACGACGCGCTGAGCGAGAACGATTACGTGATGGTCCGCTACAACGGAGATCAGATCGAGCCCATCACGGGCTGAGCGATGCTGGCGACCGCACTTGTCTCCGGGCTCAGCCTCGGCAGCATCTACGGCTTGATCGCGCTTGGTTTCACGCTGACATTTGCCGTCTCCGGCACGGTGAACTTTGCGCAGGGGTCGTCGGTGATGCTCGGGGCCGTGCTCTGTCACGCCCTTACCGTCGGAATGCGCTTGCCCATGGTTGCCGCGGTACCCGCGGCGCTGTTGGTTTGTGCAATCTGGGGACTGGTTGTCGAGCGGATCGCGGTTCGGCCGTTCGTCGCGCGCGGCACCAATTCGTGGCTGATGGCAACCGTGGCGCTCGGCATCGTGCTCGACAATGTCGTCATGGCGCTGTTCGGCAAGGAGCCGCGCGCTCTGCCGTCCGCGCTGGCGGACGATCCCTGGGTGATCGGAAACGTCGGCATCTTCCCGTTGCAGGTTTTGATACCGGCGATCGGGCTGGGCTTGGCGCTAGTGGTCCATCTCGGCATGCACCGCACCGGGCTTGGGCTAAAACTGCGCGCTGCGGTCGAAAACCCGGATGCCGCGCGGCTGATGAGCATCGACGTGACGTTGCTGATTGCCCTGACTTACGCCGTTGCCGCCCTTCTTGCGGGAATTGGCGGCATCCTGATCGCGCCGCTGTACAACGTCGCCTATGACATGGGGACCTTGTTCGGCATCAAGGCCTTTGCCGTCGCCATCCTTGGGGGTCTCACCAATCCCTGGGGAGTCGTGATCGCGGGCCTTGCCTACGGACTGGTGGAAGCCTGTGCCACGACCTGGCTCGGATCCAGCAGCACCCAGATCGTGACGTTCACGGCCGTGATCGCGGCGCTGGCTCTGGCGCCGTCCGGATTGTTCGGTGGTCGGACCAGGGTGCGTGTATGAAAATCATCGCCATCCTGCTTGCCGCGGTGCTGGCCGGCGCCGCCGTCGCGGTTTGTCTGTTGGCGCCCGGCTACTACGCCTATTTGTTGGGAACGCTGGCGACCACCGCGCTGGTCGGCGTCGGGTTGAATGTGCTGCTCGGACTGTCCGGTGAAGTATCGCTCGGCCAGGGCGGGTTCCTGGCGCTCGGCGCCTACGCGGTCGGAATTCTCACGACCAAGGCCGGCGTTGGTTTCTGGGAAGCCTTGCCGCTCGCCGTGCTGCTGGTCGCCGCGATTTCGGCGTTGCTCTCGATCCCGGCGCTTCGCGTCACCGGTCCCTATCTCGCAATGGTCACCATCGCGTTCGGCTTCATCGTCGAGTCCGTCTCGACGGAGTGGCGGGATCTGACTGGCGGCGCCAGCGGTCTTGTCGGCATTCCCGCACCCTTTGGCACCGGTGGCACGGCACTGCTGGCTTGCGCTCTCTGCGCGCTTGCTCTCGCGGCGTTTCATTTCTTCGCGCGCAGCCCGCTTGGTCTGGCGATGCAGGCTACGGCTTCGGCGCCAGCAGCGGCGCGGAGCGTCGGCATCGCCGCGCTGCCGGTGCGCACGGCGGCCTTTGTGTTGGCCGCAGCTGCGGCGGGTCTTGCCGGCGGATTACAGGCGGCGCTGACCGGCTTCATCGCCCCAAGCTCGTTTCCGTTCTCGCAGTCGATCCTGTTTCTCCTCGTCGTGGTGGTCGGCGGTGCCGGCCGCACGCTTGGCCCCCTGGTCGGGGCGGCGGTTGTCGTGCTGCTGCCGGAGGTGCTCGCCGGCCTCGCGGAATACCGCCTGCTGGTGTTCGGAGCGGGGTTGCTGATCGTGCTTTGGGTCGCCCCGGGCGGAATTGCGGGTGCCATTGCCGGCCTGTTGACGCCGCGAAAATCCGTTGCCGATGGGCAAGCGAATATCGAGATAGCGCTTGCCCATATCGCGCGCAGCAGTGGCGGTCTGTTCGCTGAGGGCGTTCGTGTCGCGTTCGGTGGGGTCGTTGCCGTGGCGGGTGTCGATCTGACCGCGCCGCCCGGCCGGGTGACCAGCGTCATCGGTCCCAACGGCGCCGGCAAGACGACGTTGCTCAACCTCGTCAGCGGATTCCAGGAACCGGATTCCGGAACGGTGCGTGTCGGAAATCGCGAGATTACCGGCCAACCTGCACACGACGTCGCACGCGCGGGCCTTGTGCGCACCTTTCAGACCGCGCAGCCGTTCGGGAATCTGAGCGTGCTCGACAATGTTCGGCTCGGCCTGTTGCACGGCGCCTGGCATGGCGGCGCAGCGACGGCGCTGGCGCGGGCGCTGCTTGCGCTGGTCGGCTATGCAGGGCCGGAAACAAGATTGGCCGGCACGCTGTCGCATGTGGATCGGCGGTTGATCGAGATTGCCCGCGCGCTCGGCACCGCGCCTTCCGTGCTGTTGCTGGATGAGCCGGCCGCAGGCCTCGATGACGCCGATACCGCCAGGTTAGGGAGCCTGCTGCGGCGCCTGGCACGTGCCGGCCTCGCCGTCGTGCTGGTCGAACATGACATGGCGCTGGTGATGTCGATCTCCGACGAGATCGTCGTGCTCGATGCCGGACGCCGCATTGCCGCGGGCACGCCGGCGGTCGTGCGCGCCGATCCGCTCGTCAAGGCGGCCTATCTCGGTGCCGCGACCCAAGCTGAGCCGGTCACTCAGCGCCAGCCCGGCCCGACCTTGCTCGATGTCGGCGGACTTGCTGCGGGATACGGGCCGCTTGCGGTGCTCGATCACGTCGGTTTGCGGGTAGGGCGCGGCGAGACGATCGCCGTGCTCGGCCCGAACGGCGCCGGCAAGTCGACGCTGATGAAGGCCTTGAGCGGCCTGATCCGCCCGGTACAGGGAACCATTGATTTTGCCGGCACGGAGCTTGCGCGGTTGCCGGCCCATCTGGTCGCGCGCGCCGGACTGATCCTCGTTCCCGAGGGCCGCCAGGTGTTTCCGCAATTGACCGTTGCGGAGAATTTGCGCCTTGGCGCTACCCGCCGCGGCGATTTTGCTCCCTCCGAGATCGAGACAATCTTGAATCGTTTTCCAAAATTGCGCCCGCGCCTTCACACCGCGGCGGGTCTGTTGTCGGGCGGCGAACAACAGATGCTCGCCGTTGCCCGCGGCCTGCTGGCGCGGCCCGACATCATGTTGCTGGACGAACCTTCGCTGGGTCTCGCGCCCCCGGTCGCCGCGGAACTGTTCGCGCAGCTGACCCGGCTGCGCGAAGAGGGCATGACTTTACTGATCGTCGACCAGATGGCAGATCATGTGCTGGCGATTGCCGATCGCGGCTATGTGATCGGCGGCGGTTCAGTGGTGGCGCAGGGCCCGGCCAGCGAGTTGCGCGGCGCGATGCTGGACGATGCTTACCTTGGTGCCCTTCCGGCGGCGGTGAATTGATGGACCTGATCATCCGTGACGTCTGCATTCTGCAGCAGGGCGATCTCCGCGCCGTCGATATCGGCATTCAGGGCGCGGCGATCGCCGTTGTCTCACCGGCGCTCACGGCGGATGCGCCGGAATTGAAAGCCGCGGGCTGCCTGGTCGTCCCCGGCTTGATCGAGACCCACATCCATCTCGACAAGACCTGTATCCTCGACCGCTGCCGCATCGAGGAAGGCACCGTTGCCGAAGCCGTCAGGCAAACCGCGGCCGCCAAGCGCGACTTCACGAGCGAGGACGTTTACGCGCGCGGCAAGCGAACGCTCGAGCGCTGCATCGCGCAAGGCACCATGCGGATGCGCACCCATGTCGAACTGGATCCGGGCATCGGCATGATCGGCTTCGAGGCGGTCGAAGCGCTCGCGCGTGATTATGCCTGGGCACTGGATCTGGAATTGTGCGTCTTCCCGCAGGAAGGCCTCACCAACAATCCCGGCACGGAAGAACTCCTGATCGAGGGCTTGCGCCGGGGAGCGCGGACCATCGGCGCCGTGCCCTATTTCGACACCGACCCGCGCGCCCAGATCGACCGGATCTTTGCCATCGCGCGCGATTTCGACGCCGAAATCGACATGCATCTCGACCTCGCGGAGACCACGCAGGGCATGCAGATCGAATATGTCTGCCGCAAGACGGAGGAATTCGGGTGGGGCGGCCGGGTCGCGGTCGGGCACGCGACGCAGATGTCGCTGCTGCCGCCGGACCGCTTCGGCGTCATCGCCGCACAGTTGGCCTCCGCCGGCGTCGCCGTGACGATATTGCCGTCAACCGACCTGCATTTGATGGGCCGCAGTCATGACCATGGGGTGCCGCGCGGCGTCGTGCCGGCGGAGCCGTTGCGCAAGGCGGGGGTGACCTGCTCGATCTCGACGAACAATGTCTTGAATCCGTTCACGCCCTATGGCGACGGTTCGCTGATCCGGATGGCGAACCTCTATGCCAATGTCTGTCACGTGTCGCGGCCTTCGGACCTCGCCGGATGCCTCGACATGATCACGGGGTCCGCGGCACGGCTGATGCGGCTGGACGATTACGGCATCGCGGCCGGCGGCCCCGCCGATCTCGTCTGCCTCGATGCGGGCAATCCGGCCGACGCGATCGCGACCCTGGCGCAACCGCTGTGGGGCATCAAGCGCGGCCGGCCGTCTTTCACCCGCTCCCGTCCGCAGCTTCACCCGCCGGGAAATTAGGCCTCCACGCGGCTCGGTTACTCCGCCGCCTTGGCGGCCTTGGCCCCAAAGATGCGGGTGGGGACCGGGAAGCCGCAAGACGTGCCGTCGGTCACCTTGACCTGATTCTCCCAAGGCAGACGGAAGGTGCCGGCCACCATGTCCTGCATGAAGGTGTAGGGACAGTCCATCGCGCCTCCCTTCACCGCGACATAGCCGCGGTGCCAGAGCTGGTAGATGTTGTTCTCGACGCCCCAGTGAATGCGCGCTTCGCGCACCAGGTCGGGCCGCACCTCGGCGGTGATGATCTCATCGGGGCGTCCGGTCGTGCCGTGGGCGATGATGCTGCCGTCGAAATTGACGATCATGCCTTCGCCCATCGAATCGAACGAGCCGTCGGAGCCGCACATGCAGACATTGGCGGTCACCATTAGATTCTGGAACGCATTGGCCTGGTTGGTGAAACGCCAGCTTTCGCGGATCGGCGCGGTGTAGCCGGCGGTGCGGATCATGATTTCGGCGCCCTTGTAGGCGCATTCGCGCGCCATCTCCGGGAACATGCCGTCGTGGCATATGATCAGCGCAATCTTTGCCCCTTTCGGTCCCTCGACCACGGGAATGCCGATATCGCCCGGCTCCCAGGGCTCGACCGGAATCCACGGATGGAATTTCCGGTAATAGAGCTTGATCTCGCCATGATCGTCGATGATCAGGCCCGAATTATAGGGATTGCCGTTGGGGTTGAGCTCCATGATGGAGAAACAGCCCCAGATCTTGTTGTCGACGCAGGCCTTCTTGAAGGCCGCAACTTCCGGTCCGTCGAGCCGGCACATGATCTCCGGATTGGTGTCCATCGACAAGCCGTGCAGCGCGTATTCCGGAAATACCACCAGATCCATGGTGCCGAGATTGCGGCGCGCTTTGCCGACCATGGTGACGATGCGCTCGGTCTGGCGCGCCAGGTCCTGCCTGGTGACCACGACGGGAAGCTGCAACTGGATGAGCCCGATGACGACGCCTTCGGGCGATTTGTTGAGGCCGCCAAGTCCGTTCATGTCCGCTCCTCGATCGTCGTTGATGAAAGAGCAACAAATCTGATTTTTCCGGACTGCAAAAGATTATTTTTCAGGCGGCAACCGCGCAGCTAACCTTCGCAAGCCAGACCAAGCTTTCGCGGCAGCGCGTGGCCGGTGCAACCCTGGGCCGCGCAGAACGCCCCGACCAGCCGCGCGACTGTCGCCGAGGTGGCAAAGGCGCCCGCGTTGGCCTGATCCAGCCGGTGCGCGGCTTCCTCCGCCTGCCGCCGGAGCAGGGCCTCGTCCAGGGTCAGCAGCTTGCCGTCGTGAAACACGACGCGGCCCCCGATCATGACGGTGTGCACGGAGGCGCCATTTTCGGCGAACACGGTTTGCATGAGCGGCGAGCGCAGCGGAACGAAATGCGGGCTGTCCAGCCGCAGGAACACGATATCGGCCTCGTAGCCCGGCGCCAGCCGGCCGATCTTTTCGAACCCCAGGACCTTTGCCGAGCCTTCGGTGGCGAGGCGAAAGGCCTCATGCGCCGAAAGCCACTCGTCGGTGGCGAAACCGTCGATGCGCGACAGATACGAGGCGAGCCGCGTCGCTTCGAACATATTCTGTCCGTCGGAGGTGTTGCTGGCGTCGGTGCCCACGCCGACCTCGATCTTGTTTCTCAGCATCCTGCAGACCGGCGCGACGCCCGATCCGAGCCGAAGGTTGCTGGCGGGATTGTGCGCGACTCGCACGCCGGATTGGCCCAATCGGGCGAGGTCATCGTCATCGACCCAGATGGCGTGCGCCGCGCTCAGGCGCTCCGACAGAAAGCCGAGTTGCTCGAGGTGCCTGACCAGGCTCTCGCCATATCGGGTCAGGCCCAATACCGCCTGGGCGCGGGTTTCCGCCAGATGGGTCTGCAGTGGCGCGTCGTGCTCGCGCGCAAGCCGCGCGCAATGGGTGAGGAATTCATCGGAGCAATGCAGCGGGATTGTCGGGCCAAGCGCCGGTCGAATCCAGCGCCGGTCGAATTCCCAATTCGCCAGGATGTCAGCGCACGCCGCGAACGTGCCTTCGATCGGGGCCGCCGCGATGCCGGCGCAGAGCGACCTAAGTTCGTCGGGCAGCACATCCGGCAAGCCGGGCAGCGCCTGATAGATCGTGCGATCGGCAATCATCGGGGCGACCACGGCGCGCATACCGGCATCGCGGTAGGCCCGGGCCACCGCGAAAATTCCGTCGCGCGACGGCTCCGGAAGTTCCACCGTGAGATCGAAACAGGCCGTGCATCCCTTGCGGATCATCTCGGCGGCGGAAAGCGCGGCACTGAGATATTTGTCGTCGACGCCGCGCGACCGTGTGCTGGAGCCCGCACCGGTCAGAAACATCTCGAGCGAGACCTTGTCGTCGACCGCCCCGCGGTTGAGCGCGCCGTGCGAATGGGTGTGAGCGCTGATCAGGCCCGGAATCAGCAGCCGGTCGGCGGCCGAGAGCGTTTCCGTCTCGCTGGATACATCGAAACCAGGATTGTCGATGGTGAGGATGCGGCCGCCTTCGATCAGCATGTCCTGCGGCGCCGCGCGGCCTTCGGCATCGAGCACCAGGCCTCCGCGAATGACGGTCCGCCGCCCGGTCATGATCCTTCGCCGGGCAGGGCGGATTCCGCTGCGTCGGATGTCAGGCTGGCCTCGAATTCGGCAAGCGTCGGCGTCGGCATCTCGAAGCGGTCCCGGATGGTGGAGCAGGTATTTCCGCCAAGACGCGCGATGGTGTCGAGCCTGGCCGGGTCGATCCGCATCCGCTCCACATCGATGACGTCGCGGTGATAATGCGCGAACACGATTTCACCCAAAATAATCTGGCGTGACTTGCCAAGTTCCAGCGTGACATGGCGGCGGCATTCGAACGAGGCGGGCGCTTCCTTGATCCAGGGCGACGCCACCAGCGTGCCCGGCATCGCGGTCAAGCCCGCCGCCTGCAATTCGTCGCGGCCGGCGGCG
>DATNMT010000303.1:0-3048 GCA_035602495.1 Bradyrhizobium sp. | reverse complement strand
CAGGCCACAAGCACTTTGCTTGCACGCTGACGTCGCGGCGTATGGGCCCGCGCTTTCGCGGGGACGACCATCATTGATGTCATTGCCGGGCTTGACCCGGCAATCCATCATCTTCGAATGACTCTTTTGAGATTGATGGATGCCCGGATCAAGTCCGGGCATGACGACCGCGGAAATTGAAAGCGCGTGCGCCTAAAACTCAGGCCTCGCCGTCGGTGTCGAACATCGCCGCGCTCATCGCCTCAGTGGCGCTCTTGCCGGCCCAGACCACGAACTGGAACGCCGGATAATAGCGCTCGCAGGCGTGCAGGGCGCCGACCAGCATGCTCTCGCATTGCGCGGTCGAGGCGGTCAGCCCGCCCGGCAGCACCAGCGCCTGCCGGTACATGATCATGCCGGTGTGGGTCCAGATGTCGAAATGCCCGATCCACAATTGCTCGTTGATCGCGGCGATCAGCCGCTGCACCTCGCCCCGCCGCGGGGAGGGAACCTTCATGTCGAAGGCGCAGGCCAGATGCAGCGCCTCGATCTCGTGCATCCAGGTGAAGGACAATTGGTAATCGGTCCAGTTGCCCTTGGAGACGATCGTCACCTCGTCTTCGCCTGAGCGCTCGAACGACCAGTTGTTATTGGCGGCGAAGTCCTCGACCACCGCGAGCGGATTGTTCCGGGAATCGATGATGCCTTCGAGCATGGACATGCCGTCTCGACCTTTACAAATTCAAAAAACCGTTGGTGGTTACGCACGCAGCCAGCCGACACGCGCTTGCCCGGCGCGCCGCTGCCAACTGCAATCCCTCGGGTCCCCGGGGGCTGCCGGGATCAACTGATGTGATTTGCGGAATCCGCGCAACCGGGCGGAGAGTCCGTCCACAAACAATCTGGCCCTCGTCCACAGTTCATCGCGGCGTTAACTTTTGTCAGGAGAACAAACCGGAATCGGATTGCGGCCGGCAGGCATGCCGATTCGTTTCCTCGGCGGCCGACCTCGCCGGCGACGGCTTGCCTCAATCGTTAATTTCCGCAGGCCCCTGATCGCGCCGGTCGCAGCCCACCCGCGTTGAAACCGGCGAGCTTAACAACTCGCCGTTTTTGAGCGATAAGATTAATCGCGTGATTCGGGACACCACGGATGGCGGCAGACAAGAAGACACGCGAACTTCTGGCAGCGCCGGTCTATCTGCTGGCCTTTGCCTTCTGGCTGCCGACCACCTTCCTGACGTGGGTCGCCGGACTGATTTCCGGGGATCAGGTGCCGTCGAAACGCACCCTGCGGATCTTTTTGGCCATGACCGCCGCCGCCGCCGCCAGCGTGCTGTCGCTCTTGTTCGCCTGGCAGATCAACCAACTGATCGCCGCGACGCTCTGATCCGCCGCAAATTCATGGTCGGTGCCCCAAATCCGGGGGATCAAGCCTCTTGCTGCTGCCGCCGCCGTTCGTCATAATTCGGACAGGTCGCTCATTCCGGGCGGCCGATGTTCTCAGGGCGGGGTGAAATTCCCCACCGGCGGTAAGGGTGGACAAGACCCAAGCCCGCGAGCGCCTTCCTCCGCGAACTCCTTTTTGGAATTCCTTGGGAAGGGTCAGCAGATTCGGTGCGACTCCGAAGCCGACGGTTAAAGTCCGGATGAAAGAGAACGGTCGCGACAGCCGCTGATTCCGCGCGGCACGTCGTTCCGTATGCCCTGATTCTGGTCCTGAAAGAGGAAAGCCATGAATCAGATGTTGCAAGATGCTCCCGAAGCAGAAGATGCTCCCGAAGCAGACGTAAAATACCCTCCCGAAACCATCGATCGTCCGCCTGCGCCCGCGCATCCGCGATTTGCAAAGCCGCAGCGGGTTGCCTTCGTGCAGTCTTCCTGGCACCGCGAGGTGGTAGAGGAGTGCCGCATCGCCTTCCTCGAGGAGATCGAGGCGCGTCATATCGAGCGCGCGCGCATCGACCTGTTCGAGGTGCCGGGCTCGTTCGAAATCCCGCTGCACGCCCAAATCCTGGCCAAGACGCGGCGCTACACCGCCATCGTCGCCGCCGGCCTCGTGGTCGATGGCGGCATCTACCGTCATGAATTCGTCGCCGACACCGTGATCAAGGCGCTGATGGATGTGCAGCTGCGCACCGAGGTCCCGGTGTTCTCCGCGGTGCTGACGCCGCAGCAGTTCCACGAGACCGCGGCGCATCTGGACTTCTTCCGCAAGCACTTTGCCACCAAGGGCGTCGAGGTGGCGGAAGCCTGCGCCAACACGCTGCTCAGCCTGGAGCGCCTGCGCGGCCAGGTCGCGGCGGGGATCGTGTGATTTGCAAGTCGGCGTGCCCCGGATGCTGCGCAGCGCGTTAGCATTGCGCTGCTGAGCCGGGGTCCATGTTGGTTTGCAGAGGCGTGGGTCCCGGCTCTGCGGAGCAGCGCTGAAGAGGCGCTGCACCGCGTCCGGGACACGAAGCCGTCGATTGTCATTTCCACCGCCGCCGATAAACTCCGCGGCGGGAGGAGGCTTTGCCCGTGGCGACGGGCGGCCGAGACGATCATGTTCGAAGGACACGATCCCTATCTCGTCGCGCTCTCGGTGGTGATCGCGATCCTGGGAGGTTACACCGGCTTTGGGCTGGCGGCGCGGATACGCGGCACGCCGGGCGTCAGCCGGCGCGTGCTGCTGGCGGGCGCGGCGGCGTTTCTCGCGGTCGGCATCTGGACCATGCATTTCGTCGGCATGCTGGCGGCGCCGATCCCGGCCGATACCGTCTATCTGGTGCTGCCGACCATCGTCTCGTTCCTGATCTGCGCGCTGGTGGTCGGCGTCTCCTTGTTTTTCCTCTCGATCGGCGAGCCGTCGCAGCGCCGCGTGATCTCCTCGGCGGTGCTGCTCGGTGCCGGCATCGTCAGCATGCATTATGTCGGCATTCACGGCCTCGCCGGCAATTTTGCCATTCTGCACGACACACCCATGGTCCTGCTGTCCATTCTGATCGCGATCGTCACCGCCTATGGCGGCCTGCGCGCGTTCCTCGCCCGGCAGGACGGGGTCCGATTGATCCTGAGTTCGATCGCGTT
>DATNMT010000284.1:0-2574 GCA_035602495.1 Bradyrhizobium sp. | reverse complement strand
AAAAATCCTGCGGGTGCCGCGCTCGATGCTCCCGGAGGTGAAGGATTCCTCGCACCAGTTCGGCGACAGCCTGCCTGAATTGTTCGGCGGAGGAATAAAAATCTCCGGCATCGCCGGCGACCAGCAGGCCGCCACCATCGGCCAGGCCTGCTTCTCGCCCGGCATGATGAAGTCGACCTACGGCACCGGCTGCTTTGCGCTGCTCAACACCGGCGCTACGCCAGTGAAGTCGAACAACAAGCTGCTCACCACCATCGCCTATCAGCTGGCGGGAAAACGCACCTACGCGCTGGAAGGTTCGATCTTCGTCGCCGGCTCCGCGGTGCAGTGGCTGCGCGACGGGCTCGGGATCATCAAGCAGGCCGCCGAGACCGGCCCGCTCGCCGACAAATCCGACTCGACGCAAGGCGTCTACCTGGTGCCGGCCTTCGTCGGCCTCGGCGCGCCTTACTGGAATCCGCGCGTGCGCGGCGCGCTGTTCGGGCTCACCCGCAACACCGGTCCCGCCGAGCTCGCCCACGCCGCGCTCGAAAGCGTCTGCTACCAGACATTTGACCTGTGGGCCGCGATGCGCGCCGACTGGCCCGAGGCGAAGACCGCCAACACCGTGCTGCGCGTCGACGGCGGCATGACGGTGTCGGACTGGACCATGCAGCGCCTCGCCGACCTGCTCGACGCGCCCGTGGATCGCCCGATGATCCAGGAAACCACCGCACTCGGCGCCGCCTATCTCGCGGGGCTGGCGGCCGGCGTCTATCCCGAGCCGTCGAAATTCGCCGACAACTGGCGGCTGGAGCATCGCTTCAAGCCGAACATGAGCAAGGCGACAAGGGAGCGGAAGCTTGCGGGATGGGCGAGGGCGGTGAAGGGATTGCTGGCGAGCGATGAGGGGTAGAGGCCGCAACACATTCAGCCGTCATGCCCGGACTTGATCCGGGCATCCATCAATCTTCATATAACTCTTGCAAAGAAGATGGATGGCCGGGTCAAGCCCGGCCATGACGAGTAGAGGCAGAGGGTGCATCCGGTCCCATGATCCTGATCGGCCAATACGACTCCCCCTTCGTCCGCCGTGTCGCCATCGCGATGCGACTTTATGGCGTCGCCTTCGAGCACCGGCCGTGGTCGACCTTCGGCGAGGGCGACAAGATCGCGCCGTATAATCCACTGCGCCGGGTGCCGACGCTGGTGTGCGACGACGGCGAGGCGCTGATCGAGAGCACGGCGATCCTGGATTATCTCGATGAACTGGTTGGACCCGAAAAAGCGATGATCGCGGCGCGCGGGCCGGAGCGCCGCCGCGGCTTGAGGATTTGCGCGCTGGCGACGGGGCTTGGCGACAAGGCGGTCAGCCTGCTTTACGAACGCGTGCTGCGCGGGGATTATCAATCGAAAATCTGGGTCGAGCGCTGCGAGGCGCAGATCGGCGGCGTGCTGGAGGTGCTGGAAAAGGAACGCGCCGGGATTGCTTCACCGTACTGGTTCGGCGAGCGCATCGGTCACGCCGACATCGCGGTCGCCTGCGTGCTGCGCTTTACGGGCGAGGCGCATGCCGCGCTGCTGAATGCCGCGCGTTATCCGGCGCTGTCCGCGCATGCCGCGCGCTGCGAGGCGCTGCCGGCGTTTGCCGAGATCGTGCAGCCGCTGAAGCCGCCGAGCGGGTAGGTTTAATGCGGCCGGTGCGCAAGCCCTGCCTTACCGTTTCGCAACCGGTGCGGCGTCATCGGCTGCAGGAGCCGCTTTTTCCTGCGCTTGCTCCTGCTCCTGCGCCAGCAGCAATTCCTTCAGCGTGCCGTCGGTGAGCTTGCCGGTGGTGGAGGGGATGTGCCGCTCGGCGGCTTCGACCGGTATCGAAGGCTGCGGCAGCGCGGCCGCGCCGCGCGCCGGGGCGGTGTGCGAGACCTCGCCGGCTTCCTCGGTCTCGTCGGCCTCGCCTGTCGCATCGCTGGTGCCGACGCCGCGCCGGCGCCTGGTTTCCTTCGGCTTCGGCGGCGCCGGCATGTAGACGATCGGCGGCAGGATATGATGGCGCGACACGGGGTGTCTCCGTTGGCCTCCCGCCATTTAGCGGGTGATTCGGGACGAACGGCCAGTTACAAATGCGTTATACCGCGGGCTCTTGCTGCGAACGCGGAGAGAACCCTCACTCGTCTTCGCGGAGTTCATCATCGGGCGGCGCTTCGCGCCGACCCGTTGGCGAAGCCACCCTCTCCCCACAAGAGGAGAGGGGAAAAGCGCCAAACTGATTTGCCCGTCGGGTTGGTTTTCGACACACGTGTCAAGCCCCTCTCGCTAAAATATTCTGCTTTCCAGAATATTCGGATTATCCTATATTCATCTCCGTCCCGTCCCACCAAAAGGGGCGTATCATGATCGTCGCGAACGCGGGGCGGGATGCGGTGGACGCGGATGGTGCTTTAAGACGAGGGCACTTGAAGCGGACGGAGAAGGCGTGTGGTCCTGACACCCCGACGCTGGTGTCAAGTTCGTGGAAGGAAACTTTCACGGATGACGGTGGCCAAAAAGCCCGGAGCACCGGGGAGAGCGCGCAGTAATCCGTAAACCATTGCGTGG
>DATNMT010000258.1:0-5352 GCA_035602495.1 Bradyrhizobium sp. | reverse complement strand
GGACTTGAAACTTCAAACCGGCTGATCACAACGTTTGACGAGGTCCCACCATATTTATTGAACGCGATTCACATCGCGAACAACGATGGTGTAACCTATGTAAACGTGTACCGCCGAAGTCTTTCGTCCAGCCTCAATACTTGAATACTTGCGTATTCAGGTAATCGAGACTCGCAAGGACTCCGCCGTCCACGTTTCTCTTTCTTCATCTTCACTTGTCAAACAGCCCGGGGTCCGAGGACCCCTCTCCCATCGCCGGGAGCCTTCCTCCCCTTGGGGAGGCCATGGAAGACCTCATTCGACGGCAAATGACAACCGATGGTCATCGGCTGCTGATTCACTCATCTTAGTGAGGAGCTTCACGGGCACGAAAACATGCCTTGGCCAAGGGCCAAGGCAGCGCCGCGCTCAGTGGCCGGGTTATAAGCCCGCCCGATCGGCGTTGTCAACGGTTGTTGTCAACAAATCGTCGCATCATCGAACAGAATCTCGCACCGCGAAGAAGTCACGATTTTTAGGGACTTCGCGCCGTACTTGAGCCACAATCCTGCGACGTTCTGACACTAGAGTAAGCACTGAATCGTCGGGTGCCAGTGGGGGCTGCCGACGTTTCATCTACTTGGGGAGCGGCGATCTCTAACCAACCCGTCGCCTTTCCCTTACGGCCAGGAAACATCGAGAGATCTGCAAACCAGTTGTTGTTCGTGATCCCGGCCCGGCTTTAGGCCATTGATTCCCGAACATCCATGCGGCAACGCCATGATCCCGAACCCCTTTCGAGTGGGCGAAGGCGGGTTAAGGATCGGTGAAGGTCTCGTCGAATGTTGATGGAATTTGGGGGGACGGTGGTTTGAGCCACAGGACGTCACGCGGGGGCGGCTACGGACGCGAGACCGGGATCATCGATCTCGGTCACGAGCCGCCGCTTTCCGTCGACGGAACCGAGGCCGCGGTGATCGATCGCCGCCGCGTCTCCGTGCAATGGTTTTCGGGCACCATCCTGACTGGTCTGTGCGGCGCGGCCCTCATTGGCGGCGCCGTTTTTGCGTCGCTGGATGGCGAGATGACCTTTGCCAAGGTGCCGGAACGGGTCGAGGGCGCACTGCGCGGCGCGTTCGGCGTCAACGACAAGACCGCCAGCCTGCACAAAAGCGACCGCCTGCCACCGCCCGGTGAATCGACCGCCGCGCGCAATGTGGTACGGGTCTCCACGGTCGCCCGGGTCGGCAACCGCGACGTGATGCGGGTGCGTCCGTTCATCCGCATCGCCGGCAACCTGTCGATGACGACCAGCGATCTTTCCGCCAAAATTCCCCCGTTCAACGCCCAGCGCATGCTGAGCGATGTCGGCAGCCCGGCTCCCGCGGCCGCCGACGATCCCAATGCCGCCGACGCGGCCGAACCCGATGCCGAGGTTTCGTTCGTCACCAAGGACCTGGCGCCGATCCTGCCGAAAGCGAAGCTTGCCGCGGTGGTCGCGCTCGACGATATCCTGATGCGGGTACGCGATGCCTCGAACTGGCACGGCAGCGGCAGCGGCGTGCGTTACGCCGCGCTTGCCAGCGCCGCCGCCGACGTCGGCGGCACGCAACCGGATCTCAAACTGGCCTATGCCACCGAGGGGGGCGCCACGGCCGACCCCTATGCCGGTTTTGAAACCCGGGTAGTCCCCGAAAACGTCACGCTGCTGGCGAAGACCAAGGACCAGGCCACTGGCGCCAATTCAGCCGGCGAACGTGTCCATGTCGTCAAGAAGGGCGATACCGTCGCCTCGGTGTTGCGCGATCAGGGCGCCACCCCGGAGGAAGCCAAGGCCATCGTCGCCACGCTCGGCCCCCGCGGCCGCGACGGCGGACTGAAGGAAGGCCAAAAGCTGCGTATCCTAATGGCGCCCTCGGGCCCCGGCCAGCGGCTGCAGCCCTACCGGGTAGTCGTCGCCAACGATTCCAACATCGAAGCGGTGTCCGCACTGTCCGACCTCGGCAAATATGTCGCCGTCGACGTGCAGAGCATGAACACCGTCGCCGAGGCCGCCGACAACAGCGACGACGATGACGACGGCAGCGGCGTGCGGCTCTACCAGAGCATCTATGAGACCGCGCTGCGCAACAAGGTGCCGGCAAGCGTGATCGAGGACATGGTCCGCATCTACTCCTACGACGTCGACTTCCAGCGCAAGGTGCAGCCCGGCGATTCCTTCGACGTGTTCTATGCCGGTGAAGACGAAGGTGTCACCAGCACCGAAAAGAGCGAGGTGCTGTTCGCCTCGCTGACCGTCGGCGGCGAGACCAAGAAATATTATCGCTTCCAGACCCCCGACGACGCGGTGGTCGATTACTACGACGAGGGCGGCAAGAGCGCGAAGAAGTTTCTGGTGCGCAAACCGGTCAACAACGCGATCATGCGCTCGGGTTTCGGCGCACGGCGCCACCCCATCCTCGGCTTCGTCAAGATGCACACCGGCGTCGACTGGGCAGCGCCCTATGGCACGCCGATTTTCGCCTCCGGCAACGGTGTCGTCGAGAAGGCCGAGCGCGAAGGCGGCTACGGCAATTACGTCCGCCTGAAGCACGCCAACGGCTATGAGACCGCTTACGGCCACATGTCGGCCTTCGCCAAGGGCATGGAGCCCGGCAAGAAGGTGCGGCAGGGCCAGGTGATCGGCTTCGTCGGATCGACCGGCATGTCGACCGGCGCCCACGTTCACTACGAGATCCTGGTCAACGGCCGCTTCGTCGATCCGATGCGCATCAAGCTGCCGCGCGGACGCTCGCTCGACGGGACGCTGCTGACGAGCTTCGAAAAGGAACGCGATCGTCTCGATGCCATGATGAACAATCGCGGCGGCGCCGCCCGCGTTTCCGACGCCGCCGGTTCCCCCGGCGTGCGGCAGATCACCAACCGCTGAAATCAAGGCTTTCGAACCCCTGCAATTCAGGCTGATGCCGCGCGTTTCGCGCGTCGGACATCGAGAACGCGATCTACAAGATCGCGAAGAAATAGACGATTTCAAACGGCTTGCGGAACTCCGCCTGCCGTCGCCGGGTTGTCTATGCTCCGCGCCCCTGCCCGTCGTCGGGCGGGACTCGCGGATGCCCGGGGTGAAAGCCATGACCCGTCTGACACGGGACGACATTATCAAGGCGGTCGGCGAGATCGACGATACGACCATCGCGGAGATCATTGCGACCGGTGCGACCGCCGAGGAACTGGCCGAAGCTCAAGCCTGGATCAACAATGACGAACCGCTGATGAATGCCGGCAGACCGCTGCCGAGCGGGCGCGTCGGCGAACTCGTGGCGATCCTCGAGGAACTCGAATTGGACGAGGACGACGAAGAATCGGGTCCGGTCCCGGGCGAGGTCTGACCGGCCTTGACGCGCGCCAAAGTTGACGGCGCAAGTTGACCAGACGCCCGTTGTAACGCGCGACATTCGTTCGGAGAGATGTCGGAGCAAGAACACCCTCCCCGCATCGAGAGAGGGCGTTCAATTCGACTCAGTTCAGCTTCCGTTTCGGGATCGGCGCCTCGAGCTGCGTGATCTCGGCGGTCTGCGGCGCCTTGCCGTTGAACGTCAGCACATTGCCTTCGACCGATATCGCGACGCGATCGCCGTCCCTGACCTCGCCGGCCAGGATCATCTCCGCCAGCGGATCCTGCAGATTGCGCTGGATCACCCGCTTCAACGGGCGCGCGCCATAGGCGGGATCCCAGCCCTTGGCGGCGAGCCAGTCGCGGGCTGCGGCATCGAGCGTCAGCGTGATCTTGCGATCCTCAAGCAGCTTCTGCAGCCGGCTGAACTGGATTTCGACGATCCGGCCCATCTCGCTCTTCTGCAGGCGGTGAAACAGGATGATCTCGTCGACACGGTTGAGGAATTCGGGCCGGAAATGCGCCCGCACCATGCCCATCACCTGCTCGCGCACGGCACCCGTGTCCTCGCCTTCCGGCTGGTTGACCAGGAATTCCGAGCCGAGGTTCGAGGTCATGATGATCAGCGTGTTGCGGAAGTCGACGGTGCGGCCCTGACCGTCGGTCAGGCGGCCGTCATCGAGCACCTGCAGCAGCACGTTGAAGACGTCGGGATGCGCCTTCTCGATCTCGTCGAACAGCACCACCTGATAGGGCCGACGCCGCACCGCTTCGGTGAGCGCGCCGCCCTCGTCATAGCCGACATAGCCCGGAGGCGCGCCGATCAGCCGCGACACCGAATGCTTCTCCATGTATTCGGACATGTCGAGGCGCACCATCGCGGTCTCGTCGTCGAACAGAAACTCCGCCAATGCTTTTGTTAGTTCGGTCTTGCCCACGCCGGTCGGGCCCAAGAACATGAACGAGCCCATCGGGCGGTTGGGATCCTGCAGGCCGGCGCGCGAACGGCGCACGGCGGTTGCGACCGCATGCACGGCCTCCGCCTGGCCGACCACACGCTTGCCGAGCATGTCTTCCATGCGAAGCAGCTTGTCCTTCTCGCCCTCGAGCATCTTGTCGACCGGAACGCCGGTCCAGCGCGACACCACCTGCGCGATGTGATTGGCGGTAACCGCCTCCTCCATCATCTCGCCCGAGTTTTCTTTGGCCTCGATTTCGGCGAGCCTCTTCTCGAGCTCGGGGATCCGGCCATAGGCCAGTTCGCCGGCGCGCTGATATTCGCCGCGGCGCTGCGCGTTGGCGAGTTCGATGCGGAGCGCGTCGAGTTCGCTCTTCAGCTTCTGCGCGTTCGACAGTTTGCTCTTCTCCGCGCTCCAGCGCGCGGTCAGGGCCGCCGACTTCTCCTCGAGCCCGGCGAGCTCCTTTTCCAGTGTCCGCAGGCGGCTCTTCGAGCCGGCGTCGCTTTCCTTTCTCAGGGCTTCCTGCTCGATCTTGAGTCGGATGATTTCCCGGTCCATCGAATCCAGCTCTTCCGGCTTGGAATCGACCTGCATCTTCAGCCGCGCCGCCGCCTCATCCATCAGGTCGATCGCCTTGTCGGGCAGGAAGCGGTCGGTGATGTAGCGGTTCGACAGCGTGGCCGCCGCCACCAGCGCCGAATCGGTGATGCGGACGCCGTGGTGCTGCTCGTATTTGTCCTTCAGGCCGCGCAGGATCGAAATGGTGTCTTCAACCGTCGGCTCGGAGACGAAGATCGGCTGGAACCGGCGCGCCAATGCGGCGTCCTTTTCGACGTGCTTGCGATACTCGTCGAGCGTGGTGGCGCCGATGCAATGCAGTTCGCCCCGCGCCAGCGCGGGTTTCAGCAGGTTGGACGCATCCATCGCGCCGTCGGCCTTGCCGGCGCCGATCAGGGTGTGCATCTCGTCGATGAACAGGATGATGCTTCCCTCGGCCGAGGTGACTTCCTGCAGCACCGC
>DATNMT010000253.1:0-2051 GCA_035602495.1 Bradyrhizobium sp. | reverse complement strand
CCCATCATGGCCTTGCCCTTCTCGCGCATTACGGCGAGAACGTCGGCAAAATCGAGATTGATCAGACCTTCCTTGACTATAAGGTCGCTGATGCAGGCCACACCCGAATAAAGCACCTGATCGGCCAGGGCGAAGGCATCCGCGAATGTGGTCTTCTCGTTGGACACCCGGAACAGGTTCTGGTTTGGGATGATCAGCAGGGTGTCCACCACCTTCAGCAGTTCCGCGATGCCGGCTTCGGCAAACCGCATGCGGCGCTGGCCCTCGAAGTGGAATGGCTTGGTGACTACACCGATGGTGAGAATGCCAAGCTCACGCGCGGTCTTGGAGATAATGGGCGCTGCCCCGGTGCCGGTACCGCCGCCCATGCCGGCAGTAACGAACACCATGTGTGCGCCGGTCAAATGATCGCGGATCGCATTGATTGCCTCTTCGGCTGCGGCGCGCCCCACTTCGGGCTGTGAGCCGGCGCCAAGGCCTTTGGTCACCTGGGTTCCCATCTGGATGACGCGCTTGGCCTTCGACATGGTGAGCGCCTGTGCGTCGGTATTGGCGACGATGAAGTCGACGCCTTGCAGCCCGGCCGCGATCATGTTGTTGACGGCATTGCCGCCGGCGCCGCCGACCCCAAAGACGATAATGCGCGCCTTCATCTCGCGAATATCGGTGATGTTGGTCATTTTTGCCTCACGATTGCTCTGGCAGTCCGGGGAATGAGAGGATACGGATCGCTACCTACAAGCCTTGCGGTCTGCTTCCACTATGGTCGCGGCTAGATGTCCCAGTCGGCGTGCAGCTTGTCCGTGGCTGTCGATCGGGCCGCCGGCTCGGCTACTGGTCCGCAGAGCCGCCACCTCACCTTCAAGCCGTGCCGTCGCCTCCTTGGCTGCCATAGTCTCGGCAGTCGCCTGCAGCAGCTCTACCGTCAGGCGATCGGCGCGCTCGCGCTGGCGCTCGAAATCTGCTCTGTGATCGGCTGCCCTTGCTTCGAGCCGCGCGATCTCCGCCATCAATGCCTCGATCTTTGCCGCTAATAGGGCGATGTTGCCTGCCTGGCGACCGCATGGCGGCCGGGGCGTATGTCGTATTTCAGCGAGATCAACGCTCACCAGGGCTTTGCCATCATCCGAAAGTGAGCGCGGCAACCGGCGTCGTTTGGCAAGCGAACGAGCGGCCTCTGGCGAGATTTTCAGGCGGGCACCTAGAGCGGCATATGTCAGCATCTCAACGGACATCGGCTGTTCTCCTAGAACGAACCGGGTGGTAATCGGCTGATGATGACCGGGCGATGACCGGAGGCTAAGGCTGCGTTGGTTAATAGACTGTTAACGGGCGACCCAAAGGCGCAGGCAAAGGGATTCGCCACAGGTCGGGCGCGCACAGCCATAGCATTCGTATTCCGAAAGGCCCGCAATCGCGCGTATCGCAGTTCGTTCGCGCTAGCATGTAGGCCGCTCTCAAGGTATTTCTGGTAGAATGCGCAACAATCCCGTCATCGTGCATAAATACGGCGGTGCCTGTCTTGAAACACCGGCAAAAATCCGCGCAGTCGCGAGCGGTCTCGCCGATTTGCATAGCCGTGGTCATCGTGTCGTGGCGATCGTTTCAGCGATGGGTAAGACCACCGACGAACTTGTTAAGATGGCCTATCAAGTGAGCCCGCATCCCAATCGCCGTCAACTCGATATGTTATTAACCACCGGTGAGCGCATCAGCATGTCTTTAATGAGCATGGCGCTGTCAGATCTCGGCGTGCCGGCGATTAGTTTTACCGGCAGTCAAGCCGGAGTGATGACCGACGAATCCCATTCCTCCGCGCGCATTATAGATGTGCGGCCCATTCGCGTGCGCGAAGAACTCGATCGCGGACGCATCGTGGTTTTAGCGGTGTGTGTACGGAATTTAGAATCGTTCTGCCGCGAACGAGTAATCCAGCAAACAAAAGCAAAAACTAGAGGTCAGACGTGAGCGTTTTTGTTCTTGTGGTCGATGACGAGCCCGACGTCGAGGCGCTGTTTCGCCAGCAATTCCGTCGCGACCTGCGCGCACAA
>DATNMT010000244.1:0-11194 GCA_035602495.1 Bradyrhizobium sp. | reverse complement strand
GCAAGTTCTCGCTCTCGTTCGGGCACCGAGACTGCTGAAGCACCCCCCACCCCCGACCTCGAGAGCGAGCTTTGCTCGCCTCGGACCCCGCCACGCGCTTCGCGCGTGGAGGGAGGGGAGAAGAAGAGTCGTGACCCAGTCCATCGTAGCCTGACGACATTCGCCTTATCGGCCGGATGGTCTATAAGGCCGTCGACTTCCCAACAAACCATCGGCCCATGCGACCCCAGACAGCTTTGATTCCCAATGAAATAATGCCCCGAACGAACCGCGCAGCGCAGGCGTTGGCTGGATTGTCGGTGCTGCTGGCCGTGGCGCTGTGCGGCGGCACGGCCGACGCCCAGAGTATCGCAAAACCGGGCACGGAGGCGGCCCCGCAGGCTGTCCCCGGCTTCTGGGATCCGCGGCGGCGGCCGGACCGGCCCGACCTGTCCCGCATCACGGTGATCCGGTTTCTGACCGAAACCGATTATCCGCCATTCAACTTCACCGGCCCCGACGGCAATCCGGCCGGCTTCAATGTCGATCTGGCGCGGCAATTGTGCGAGGAGATCAAGGTCACCTGCACCATCCAGATGCGGCGCTTCGAGACGCTGCTGGACGCGATCGCCAGCAACCGGGGCGACGCCATCATTGCCTCGCTGGCGGTGACGCCGCAGCTGCGCGCGCGGGTCGATTTCACCGATCCCTATTACCGCGCGCCCGCGCGCTTCGTGTCGCGGCGCGACGCGGTGATGCCGGAGGTCCGCCCCGAATATCTCGAGGGCAAGAAAGTCGGCGCCATCGCCGGCTCCTCGCACGAGGCCTATCTGAAGGCGATGTTCACCGACGCCGAACTGCATTCCTATCCCAATGACGACGCGTTGCGGCTGGCCTTGCGGCGCGGCGAGGTCGATTTCATCTTCGGCGATGCGATCTCGCTGGCGTTCTGGATCAACGGCACGGATTCCGCCGAATGCTGCGCCTTCTCGGGCGGGCCGTTCGTCGAGAGCCGGTATTTCGGCGAGGGCATCGGCATTGCCGTGCGCAAGGGCAACGATCTCTTGCGCCAGGCTTTGAACTGGGCGCTGTTCCGGGTCTGGGAAAAGGGCCGCTACACCGATCTGTGGCTGCGCTATTTTTCGGTGAGTCCGTTCTAGATTTTTGGACCGCGTCATTCCGGGATGGTCCGAAGGACCAGACCTCAGGTGCGCAACTGCGCACCGGGAAATCTCGAGATTCCGGGTTCGATGCTTTCGCATCGCCCCGGAATGACGGCTATACTGTTTTTTTTCGGCTCTGGAGACCCTTCTCTGATGTCCACCATCGATCTTGCCGCCAGTCCGGGCGATCTGCGTGCGCTCGCCGAACAATCCAACGCCTGGCCGTTCGAACAGGCAAAGGCGATTGTGGCGCGGCTGAAGAAAAAACCGAAGGACGAGGTGCTGTTCTCGACCGGCTATGGCCCCTCGGGCTTGCCGCATATCGGCACCTTCGGCGAGGTCGCCCGCACCACCATGGTGCGCCATGCCTTCCGCGTGCTGACCGAAGACAGGATCAGGACCCGGCTGATCGCGTTCTCCGACGACATGGACGGGCTGCGCAAGGTGCCGGACAACGTGCCGAACAAGGAGATGCTGGAAAAGCATCTCGGCAGGCCGCTGACCACGGTGCCTGATCCATTCGGCACCCATCCGAGTTTCGGCGCGCACAACAATGCGCGGCTGCGCGCCTTCCTCGACAAATTCGGGTTCGACTACGAGTTCGCCAGTTCGACCGACTATTACAAATCGGGCAGGTTCGACGCCGCGCTGCTGCGCGTGCTGGAACGGCTCGAGGCGGTGATGGCGATCATGCTGCCCAGCTTGCGCGAGGAGCGGGCGGCCAGCTATTCGCCGTTCCTGCCGATTTCTCCACGCACCGGCGAGGTGCTGTACGTGCCGATCGTCGAACATGATTTGAAGGCCGGGACGGTCTCCTACGACGATCCCGAAACCAGGGAGCGCATCACGCTGCCGGTCACCGGCGGCCATTGCAAGCTGCAATGGAAGCCGGACTGGGCGATGCGCTGGTACGCGCTCGGCGTCGATTATGAAATGGCCGGCAAGGACCTGATCGACTCCGTAAAACTGTCGGGCAAGATCTGCGCGGCGCTCGGCGGCCTGCCGCCGGACGGTTTCAATTACGAACTGTTCCTCGATGACAAGGGCCAGAAAATATCCAAGTCGAAGGGCAACGGGCTCACCATCGACGAGTGGTTGCGCTACGCGTCGCCGGAATCGCTTTCGCTGTTCATGTACCGCGAGCCGAAATCGGCCAAGCGGCTGTATTTCGACGTGATCCCGCGCAACGTCGACGACTACCAGCAGTTCCTCGAAGGCTTTCCGCGCCAGGATGCGAGGCAGCAGCTTCAGAATCCGGTCTGGCACATCCACGCCGGCCATCCGCCCAAGGCCGACATGCCCGTCACCTTCCAGCTGCTGCTGACGCTGGTGTCGTCATCGAACGCGGAGAACGCCGCGACCTTGTGGGGGTTCATCGGCCGTTATCGTCCGGGCGTGACGCCGCAAACCCATCCCAAGCTCGACGCGATGGTCGGCTACGCCATCAACTATTATCGCGACTTTGTCGCACCGACGAAGACATTCCGCGAGCCGACCGACACCGAGCGCGCCGCACTGCAGGACCTGCGCGATGCGCTGTCGCAACTGCCGGCGACGTCTTCAGCCGAAGAGATCCAGAACGTGGTCTACGAGATCGGCCGCCGCGAGCCGTTCCTCGACCCGGTGAAGAAGGGCAAGGACGGCCGGCCGGGCGTTTCGCTCGACTGGTTCAACATGCTCTACCAGGTGCTGCTCGGCCAGGAAAAGGGCCCGCGTTTTGGTTCGTTCGTGGCGGTCTATGGGCTGCCTAACGCGATCGCGATGATCGACGGCGCGCTGGCGCGGTCGGGATAGCGGTCGCAGCGCTTTCTCTTCCCTTCTCCCCTTGTGGGAGAAGGTGGCGCGAAGCGCCGGATGAGGGGTCTCTATCCGCGGAGACAGACCCCTCACCCGTCACGAACGCGCGTCCGCGCCACCCTCTCCCACAAGGGGAGAGGGGAAGGGAAGCGCAATGCTCTCATGCAGCGGCCCGGCCATGACGGCCGCCGCGAATTGCGCTACTGTACCGTCAACGACATCCCAGCAAGAATCAGGAGGATGCCATGCAGTTCAGGGTTTCGCCGAAATCGCTTGACGATTGCAGCGCCGAGGAATGGCAGGCGCGGGTCGACCTCGCGGCGGCGCACCGGCTCGCCTTCAACCAGGGTTTCAGCGAGGGCATCTTCAACCATCTCACCTTCGTGGTGCCCGGCCGCAGCGACCGCTACTACCAGATCCCGTTCGGGATGCATTGGTCGGAGGTGACGGCCTCCTCTTTCATGGAAGTCGGCATCGACGACGGCAAGGTCAAGCGCGGCGAGGGTGACGTCGAGCGCTCCTGCTACTGCATCCACGCGCCGATCCACAAGGCGCTGCCGCAGGCGAAGGCGGTGTTTCACACCCACATGCCCTATGCGAGCGCGCTGACGCGGCTGGAAGATCCGCGCATCAAGGAGATCGGCCAGACCGAAGTCGGTATGTCGGGCGAGATCGCCTATGACGACGAATACACCGGACCCGCGCTCGATCCGGCCGAAGGCGCCCGCCTCGCCGGGGTGATCGGCGACAAATCGATTCTGTTCATGGCCAATCACGGTATCTCCACGGTCGGCGAGACCGTCGCCGATGCCTATGACCGGCTCTATTACATCGAGCGCGCCGCCCAGGTTCAGATCTACGCGATGTGGACCGGCCAGCCCTTGAAGCAGCTGCCGGATCCCGTGGTCGAAAAGACAAAACGAACCATCGGCGGCAACAATTTGTACAACGGGCCCACCCCCGCCCAGCGGCATTTCGATGCGCTGAAGCGCATGCTCGACCGGAAAGAGCCGGATTACGCGTCGTAGCTGGTTGTCATGCGTGGGCTTGACCCGCGCATCCATCTCCTTCGCAAAACGTTCTTCAGTTCGATGGATTGCCGGGTCAAGCCCGGCAATGACAGTTGTTTGCTTACTGGCTCGCCCAGACGATCCTTGCGATCCACTCGACATCGGCGGCCGCGAGCGTGCGGTCGACATGGCTGGGGTTGAGCGATTGCAATTCCAGCGCCTTCGCGGTGCGGCGTCTCAATTCCTTGACCAGCACTTCGCCGCTCCTGGTTTTCACCACCACGCGGTCGCCGCGCCGGATCGGCGTGCCAGGGGACACCACGATGACGTCGCCGTCGCGATAGGCGGGCTTCATCGCGTCGCCTGATATCTCCAGCGCATAGGCGTGCTCGTCGCTGACGGCGGGCAGCGCCACCTCGTCCCAGCCTTTGCCGCTCGGCAACCCGCCATCGTCGAAATGGCTGTCGGTTGCTGCCTGGCTAAAGCCGAGCAGCGGCACCGATTGCACCGTCCGCCCGCCGTCGCCGATCAGTTGCACAAAGGTGTCGATGGATAAGTTGGTGGCGGCCAGCGCCTTGGCCACCGATTCGGTCGAAGGCCAGCGCTCGCGGCCCTCCGCCGTAATGCGCTTGGATTTGTTGAATGTGGTGGGATCGAGGCCGGCGCGCCTGGCGAGCGCGGAAGGCGACAGGCCGGCGCGTTCGGCCAGCCGGTCCAGCGCGGTCCAGATCTGCTCGTGGGTCAGCGTTCGCTGCGCTTTGGGCTGTCTGGCCATCGGCGGACGAGGGTCCGGTGCTAGGAATTATTCCCTGAATAGAACCGGGTTTCAGGCTTGCGCGCAAGGCTCGAATGCGACCCTTGAAGTGCGCAAGGCGCGCCGATACGGTCCGGCCGGGTCCGGAAATCCCGGGAAAACCCCCAACAGGCGTTCGAGAAACTCTCGAGCTATTCAAGCGCGACAGGCAGGATTTCGATAACAGGTGCGCAGGATCTACAAAATCTGTTCCGCTTCGGCCTGGCGCGAGGCCGAGCGGCAAGGCGTGTACCGCGGCAGTCCCGACGATATCAGGGACGGCTTCATCCATTTTTCGCTCGCCTCGCAGGTGACGGAAACCGCCATGAAACATTTCTTCGGCCAGACCGGGCTGTTCCTGATCGAGGTCGATGCCGACGCTCTGGGAGACGCGTTGCGCTGGGAGGCCTCGCGCAACGACGAGCTGTTCCCGCATCTCTTCGGCGAACTCGATCTCGGCGCTGTCACTGCCGTGCTCAACATGCATGCGCGCTCCGATGGCTATCACGACATCCCGGAGCTGGCGCCGTGATCCGCGCCTTCGATGCCTTCTCGCTGCCGCTGTTGCGCTGGTTCGACCCGGAGGACGCGCACCGTCTGGCGATCCAGGGTTTGAGATTGCTGCCGCCGGTGCGGCCGCGGCGGGATGACCCGAAACTGGCCGTGCGGGCATTCGGCCTGAATTTCCCCAATCCGATCGGCATGGCCGCGGGCTTCGACAAGAGCGCGGAGGCGCCCGATGCGCTGCTGCGGCTGGGCTTCGGCTTCGTCGAGATCGGCACCGTGACGCCGAAGCCGCAAACCGGCAATCCGCGGCCGCGGCTGTTCCGCCTCGAGCGCGACGAAGCGGTGATCAACCGCATGGGCTTCAACAATGATGGCGCGGACGCCGTGCTGAAGCGGCTGGCGTCGCGTGCGCATCTTTCCGGCATCGTCGGCGTCAATGTCGGCGCCAACAAGGACAGCCCTGACCGCGTCGCCGATTACGTGGCGCTGATCGAAGCCTTTGCGCCGGTGGCAAGCTATTTCACCGTCAACGTGTCCTCGCCGAATACGCCCGGCCTGCGCAACCTGCAGCAGGCCGCAGCCCTGGACGATCTCCTCGCCAAGGTGATCGACGCGCGCGAACGGGTGCGGCAAAACGCCGGCGATTCGCCGGTGCTGTTGAAGGTTGCGCCCGATCTCAGCCTTGCCGAACTCGACGACGTCGTCCACATCGCCCGCTCGCGCCGCGTCGACGGCATGATCGTCGCCAACACCACGACGGCGCGGCCCTCGACCTTGCGCGAACAGGGGCGCGCCAGGGAGCAGGGCGGGCTGTCGGGGCGGCCGTTGTTTCGGTTGTCGACGCGGATGGTGGCCGAAACCTATGTGCGCGCCGAGGGCGCGTTTCCGCTGATCGGCGTCGGCGGCATCGATTCCGGCGGCGCGGCGCTGACCAAAATCCGCGCCGGCGCCAGCCTGATCCAGCTTTATTCGTCGCTGATCTACAAAGGCCTCGGCCTGGTCGACGACATCAAGAACGATCTCGCCTCGACGCTGCTGCGCACCGGGCGCGACTCGCTGTCCGAAATCGTCGGCGCCGATGCGGCGACGATTACGGCCGAGGACTGGCCGGTGAGCTAGACTTCAACGACCATGCCGTCGCTCGCCGCCGTGTAGGCGAGCGTATCCAGCCGTCCAAGCATGTCGTCGCTCATATGCGTGAGCACCAGCCGCTTCGGCTTGATCTTGGCGAGATGCGCCTCCAGCGTTTTCAGGCTGAGATGGTTTTTCACGACCTTGTCGTAATAATAGGCCTCGGCGATGAACAAGTCGGCGTCGCGGCCGAGCGGGATCAGCGTTTCCGTCCATTCGGTATCGGCGCTGTAAGCGATGACGCGATCCTCGGTCTCGATGCGATAGGCGAGAAACGGTCCACCGGATTCGCCATGCACCACCGGAAACGGCGTGAACTTAACCGCGCCGAAGCTGCGCGTCTCCTCAGGCTTCAGCGCGATGACCGAAAGGTCGAAGCGCTGTTTTGTCTTGGACGAGTTCTCGAACAGCGCTTCCATGACTTGCGCGAGCCGGCTTTCGATTCCTTCGGGTCCTGCAATCACCAGCGGCCGGGTCCGGCGTGTGAATTGCGCATCGAGTAGCAGGAATGGCAATCCGCCGAAATGATCGCCGTGAAAGTGCGTGATCAGAATCAGGTCGATATCGTCGCGCGAGATCGAATGCCGGTTCAACGCCGGCAGCGACGTCGCGCCGCAATCGATCAGGAAATTGACGCGCTGGCCGGTGACGTGAAAGCAGGTATTGTGGCGGCCGCCCGAGCCGAGTGCATCGCCGCAACCGACAAATCGCAATTGCATCAGCGAATTCCTCGGGGTTTGCCCGGCAGCGGCGGCTGCGGGAATGAAGCGCGCAACAGCGCCGGATAGCGCGACGCCTGCAGGCCGCCGCGCGCGGCGTACAGAAACAGTATTGCGCCCCACAAGCCGGCATTGCCGAACGACCGCAGCGCCAGCCAGGCGGTGAGGAAGATCAGCAGCGAAAGCACCATCAGGTTGCGCATGTCGCGCGCCCAGGTCGCGCCGATGTAAACCCCGTCAAAGCCGAAAGCGAACACGGAGAGCAGCGGCGACAGCACCACGTACCACAGATAGTCGCGCGCGCCGCGCCGGACCTCCTCGCTCGCGGTCATGACATCGATCAAGGCGGGGCCGAACAGCGTGAAGATGACGCTGACCGCGAGCGCAAATCCAAATCCCCACCGGAGCACCAGCCGGACCGCGCCCGCGAAAGCGACCCGGTCGCGTGCGCCAAAGGCGCGGCCGCAGAGTTGCTCGGCGGCATTGGCAAGGCCATCGAGGAAGAAGGCGCTGATCAGCAGGAAATTGTTGAGCACCGCGTTGGCGGCGAGCGTCACGTCGCCGGCGCGCGCGCCCTGCGCGGTGAAGAACAGGAACGCCGATATCAGGGCGGCGGTGCGGATCATGATGTCGCGGTTGACGGCCAGCATCCGGATCAACTTCGTCCGATCGAGCAGCGCCGCGCGCGGGATGGCGGGTCGTCCGTAAGTGAGACGCCGCGCAATGAGAAGGCCGAGCCCGAGGCCCGCCGCTTCGGCGATGACGGCGGCGATCGCCGTGCCCGATATCCCGGCGTGTGCTACCTGCACCAGCGCCACGGTAGCCGCCGCGTTGATCAGGTTGATCGCGATCTGCACGGCCAGCGCCAGCCTGGCGCGCGCCTGTCCGATCAGCCAGCCGAGCACGACGTAGTTCGAGAGCGCCAGCGGCGCCGACCAGATCCGGATCATGAAATAGGTTTTTGCCGCGCGCGTGACGCCCTCGCTGCCGCCCATGACTTCGAGCAGGATGGCGGCGAGCGGCATTTGCAGGAAAATGAGAACCGCGCCGATCACAGCGGCCACCGCAAGGCCGCGCGAGAGCTGCGCGCGCATTTCCTGCATCTCGCCGGCGCCGATCGCCTGCGCGGTGAAGGCCAGCGTGCTCATGCGCAGGAAAGCGAACAGCCAGAACAGGCAGTCGAAAATCACCGAGGCGATGGCGACGCCGCCCAGCAACGTCGCATCGCCCAGCCGCCCGATCGCGATCGTCGAGACGATGCCGATCAGCGGTGTGGTCAGGTTCGCCACCATCGCGGGACCAGCGATGGCGAAGACCTGCGCGGTCGTGACCTTCGACGGAGGTACTAACAAATGATGGACGCCCGCGATTCAGTCTTTTTGTTTGAGCATGATCTTATCGGAAAACCGGTTCCCACTTTGCGCTAACGCGGCCCCTTCGGGTCCGGATCATGCTCTATCGCCCGCGCGGCGCGCCGAACATCCGCGACAGCAGCCAGACCGGGATCACGATCACCGCGCCGAGCAGGAAGTAGCGCCACAGCCAGTTGATGGCGTCGAAGCCGAGATCCCACAGCCGCTGAAACAGCACGCGAATACTGTGCAGGATATTCCAGGGATCGAAGCCGATCGCCGCCAGCACCACGCCGACCAGGATCGACAGCAGGATCAGCCGGAATGCCACCGCCAGCGGCGAGCCGCCGAGAAAGCGGTTCAGACCGTCATTGGCGGCCGGCAATTCCCGGGTATCGTTGGACATTATGGTCTCCCGCGCGAAGGCGCCGCCATTGTAGTCAGTTCAGGGCAGATGGGGAACCCGCTTGCGGGCGTCAATGGCCGCCAAGGCGTATTCCCTGGCCACATGGTTCGAGACGCGCGGCGCTGCCGCGCTCCTCACCATGAGGGTCTAAGACCTCATCCTGAGGAGCGGCCACTTGGCCGCGTCTCGAAGGATGAAGCCCGGCAGCCGAAGATCAAAGCGTTGCGTCGGCCTTGAGCAGCCGCTCCAGCGTTTCCAGCCGGTCGGCTTCGCGCGGCGGCTTGTCCCAGCGCAACCGGCTGATGCGGGGAAACCGCATCGCAACGCCGGATTTGTGCCGCGGCGAGCGTTGCAGGCCCTCAAACGCGACTTCCAGCACCAGCCCCTGGTCCGGCTCGTGCACCACGTGCCTCACGGGTCCGAATTTCTCCGTGGTGTGGCGCCTGACGAAACGGTCGATCTGCAGCAATTCCTCGTCGGTGAAGCCGAAATAGGCCTTGCCGACCGGCACCAGCTGCTCGCCGTCCTCGCCCGCGGTCCAGACCCCGAAGGTGTAGTCCGAATAATAGGACGAGCGCTTGCCGTGGCCGCGCTGCGCATACATCAGCACGGCATCGATGATGTGCGGGTCGCGCTTCCATTTCCACCATTGGCCTTTCGGCCGGCCCGGCAGATAGAGCGCGTCGCGCCGCTTCAGCATCACGCCTTCGACCGCCTCCGCGTCATCTCCGGCGCCGGCACCGGCCGGATTTTTTCGCGCCGAGGTCAGCGCCTCCCAACTGTCGAAGGCGATCGTCGGCGACAGATCGACCCGTGCATCGCCTAGTTTTGTCACGAAAGCCTCGAGCCGCCGGCGGCGTTCGGCAAACGGCAGCGTGCGCAAATCGGTCTCGCCTTCGCCGAGCAGGTCGTAGGCGCGCAGGTGGATCGGATAATCCTTTGTCAGTTTCGGCGACACCGCTTTGCGGTTCAGCCGCTGCTGCAACACGTTGAAACTTTGCACGCGGCCACCGCGCACCACCAGCAATTCGCCGTCGATCGCGCCGGGAAGGTGCAGCGATGGCACAAGATCGGGAAAGCTTTTCGTGATGTCTTCGCCGGTGCGCGAATAGAGCCGCGCCACCATGTGGCCGCGCGCGTCGCGGCCGCTCACCGCCTGCACCCGAATGCCGTCCCATTTCCATTCCGCGATGAAATCGGCGGCATCGAGATTTGCGAAGTCGTCATTCTCGATCGCATGCGCCAGCATCACCGGGCGGAACGGGACCGGATCAAGATTGACAGGTTTGTCCGCGCGGCCCTCCAGCCAGGCGAACAGTTCGAGATAGGGCGGGGCAAGTCCCGGCCATATCAGCTCGATCTCGTGCGGATCCTTGTCGCCAAGCTCGGCCGCCGCGGTCTTCGCCAGCCGCGCCGAAATTCCGATCCGCATCGCACCGGTGACAAGTTTTAACAGCGCCCAGCGTCCGGTCTCGTCGAGTTCGTCGAGCCAGCGCGACAGCTGTTTCGGCAGCTCGGTCTTGCCGAGCGTGCGCAGCGTGGTGACGACTTCGGTCAGCGTGGGAGGCGGCGGGTTGTTGTGGAGGTTGAGAGGGCGTCGGCCATCTTGAGCACCGGGCAGAATGCGCTCCCCTCCCTCCACGCGCAGAGCGCGTGGCGGGGAGGGGTCGGGGGTGGGGGGTGTATCCGCGCGCTCCTCGGACAGCGAGTTTGCCGCGCTGCCCCCCACCCCCGACCCCTCCCCGCCGCTTCGCGGGGGGAGGGGGGAAGACGGAGACTTCGGCCACATCAGCGCGACCGTCTCAGACAAATCGCCGACGTAATCGTAGGACAGCGCGAACAGCACCGGGTCGGTGCGGGCGGCGATCAGGTCGCGGATCAGGCCCGGTTTTGCGTGCTTGAATGACAGCGCGCCGGTCAGCGCCGCGAGCGCGTAGCCACGATCGGGATCTTCGACCTCACGAAAATAACCGGTCAGCAGCCGCAGCTTGTTGTTGCGGCCGGGCTCGTAGGCGAGGCGGTCGAGCAGTTCGGCAAAACGGTTCATGCCTCGGCATCCTCCGCCGGCACGGCCTCGCCTTCATCCTCGTCGCCGTAGCCGACGAGATCGAGCGGCCGGGCGGCGAGGCCTTTTGTCTTGCACCAATGCACCAGCGCGTCTTCCTGGCCATGGGTGACCCAGATCTCGCCGGCGCCGGTCGCCTCGATGGTCGCGGTCAATCCGTCCCAGTCGGCATGGTCCGAAATCACCAGCGGCAATTCGACGCCGCCCTGCCGCGCCCGGGCGCGCACCCGCATCCAGCCCGAGGCGAACGCGGTGACCGGATCGGGGAAGCG
>DATNMT010000232.1:0-30151 GCA_035602495.1 Bradyrhizobium sp. | reverse complement strand
GCCATCGGCAATGAGATAACTCGCGACCCCCACTTCGGTGCCGATTTCACGAAGCCGGTTTGAGTTGGAACTATTGGCGGCCCCCACCACCAAAATGACATCCACCAGCTTGCTAAGATCCCTTACCGCAGATTGGCGGTTCTGTGTGGCATAGCAGATATCCCGTATGTCGGGGCCTTGAATATCCGTAAAACGGGCCTGGAGGGCCGCAATGATGTCCTTGGTGTCGTCCACGCTGAGCGTGGTCTGGGTGATATAGGCGACCGGGGTGTCCGACGGCAGTGTCAGTTCCGCCACGTCATCGACGTTCTGGACCAGTGTTACCGGGCCCGGAACCTGCCCCATGGTGCCCTCGACCTCGGGGTGCCCGGCATGGCCGATCAGGATCAGCGCCCGGCCCTTCGACATATAGCGCTTGCCCTGATTATGGACCTTGGTGACGAGGGGGCAGGTGGCATTGAGCACCGGCAGGCCGCGGGCGGCAGCTTCCTCTTCGACGCTTCTGGCGACGCCATGGGCGCTGAACACGGTGACCGCGAGCGGAGGCACCTCCGACAGATCCTCGACGAAGATCGCGCCCTTGTTCTTCAGGCTTTCGACCACGTACTTATTGTGGACGATCTCGTGCCGCACATAGACCGGCGGGCCATATTTCTCGAGCGCGCGCTCGACGATCTCGATGGCGCGCACGACGCCGGCGCAAAACCCGCGGGGCTGGGCAAGATAAACTTCCATGGGACGTCCGTTACGCACGTTGCACCAAACTCATATCCTGCATCTCCGTTCAGTTCCGGATATCTGCAATATCCGCACCACGCCCCTTTTTTGCGCTCGTCCTTGCCCCCAAGCGCATGGAGCGACAGGGCTTTGTGTCAAAAAACCGTCGGCTAGAAAAGGCGGATCGCCGGACGAACCACCAAAGGCGCGACAGCCGGTATTGGAATACAGTAGATAGGAGATTGCGGCAAATAAAGCCCCCAAAGCCTCACTTGTTCGTCACTTTACCCCCGCCGATCCCGGCTATATCAGCCTCCCGGCGCGCATCGGTGCTTTCGGTTGCCGTCCCGCGTCCCCGAGACCCCAAGGCAGAATTGTCAAAAAACAACATTAGATCGGATCGTGGAACTCCGGTAGAGAGCGGACGTTTCCGGCCATGCCGCCAACATTAGAAAGAAAAATTGTGCTGACTAGTGTCGTTGTAGCGATTGTCAAAGCTTGTACGCGGTTTGCTTTTCTCACTGTCCTGGTCGGACTCGTTCTTGCGATAGCGGCGGGCTTCTATACCGCCCGGCATTTCTCGATCAACACCGACATCAACAAGCTGATTTCGGAGAAGCTGGACTGGCGCCAGCGCGACCAGGTGTTCGACCGCGCGTTCGACCGGGACTCCACGATTCTGGCCGTGGTGGAAGCGCCGACGCCGGAATTGACGGGATCGGCGGCAGCGGCGCTCTATCAGAAGCTGCGCGGGGATACCCAGCACTTTCAATCGCTTCAGCCGCTCGGCTCCGGTGAATTCTTCGAGAAGAATGGCCTGTTGTTCCTCCCCGCGGCCGAACTCGCGCAGATCACCTCGCAGTTCGAGTCCGCCGCGCCGCTGATCGAGATCATGGCCGGCGATCCCTCGATCCGCGGGCTGACCGGCGCGCTGGAGACGGGCCTTGCCGGCGTCAAGCGCGGCGAGGTCAAGCTCGACAATACGGCGCGGCCATTCAACATGATCGCGCAGACCGTCGAGGATGTTCTCAACAAGGGCAGCGCCACCTTTTCCTGGCGCGAATTGACCAGTGACAAGCCGCTGACCGATTCCGACCGGCGGGCTTTCATCGAGTTCAAGCCGGTCCTGGATTACAACGCCCTCGAGCCGGGCAAGGATGCGACCGATGCGATCCGGCAGGCCGCGGCCGAGCTCGATTTCCCCGGCAAGTACCAGGCGCGGGTACGGCTGACCGGACCGGTGCCGATCGCCAACGAGGAATACGCCACCGTCCAGGACGGCGCGATCGTCAACGGCATCGGCACTGTCGTGGTGGTGCTGTTCATTCTCTGGCTGGCGCTGCATTCGTCGAAGATCATCTTCGCGGTGTTCGTCAATCTCTTCATCGGCCTGTCGGTCACCACCGCGCTCGGTCTGATGATGGTGGGGTCGCTGAACCTGCTCTCGATCGCGTTCGCGGTGCTGTTCGTAGGCCTGGGCGTGGACTTCGGCATCCAGTTCAGCGTCCGTTACCGCTCGGAACGCTTCAAGAATGACGATCTGATGCAGGCGCTGGCGGAAGCCGCGCGCCGCGTCGCGGTGCCGCTCTCGCTGGCGGCGATGGCGACCGCCTCGGGCTTCCTGTGTTTCATGCCGACCGACTACAAGGGCATTTCCGAACTCGGCGAGATCGCCGGCGTCGGCATGCTGGTGGCGTTCCTCACCAGCATCACCGTGTTGCCGGCGATGCTGGCCCTGCTCAATCCGCCCGGCGAGAGCGAGCCGGTCGGCTATGCGTTCCTCGCGCCGGTCGATCACTTCCTGGAGAAGCACCGCATTGCCATCATCGTCGGCACGCTGCTGGTCGCCGTCTCCGGTCTGCCGCTGCTCTATTTCATGAAGTTCGACTTCAACCCGATGAATTTGCGCAATCCGAAAGCCGAATCGATCGCCACCTTCCTCGACCTGCGCAACGATCCGAACACCGGCGCCAACGCCATCGATGTCGTGACCAATTCGGACGCCGACGCCAGGAAGATCGCCGAGAAGCTGGAGAAACTGCCGGAAGTGCTGCGCGTGATGTGGCTGGAAAGCTTCGTACCCCAGGACCAGTTGCCGAAGCTGAAGCTGATCGACAGGGCCGCCAGGGTTCTCAACCCCGCGCTGAACCCGGATTCGATCGACCCGGCGCCGTCGGATCAGGAGAACGTCGATTCCCTGAAGAGCTCAGTCGACTCGTTGCGCCGGACCGCCGGTGACGGCAAGGGGCCGGGCGCCGTGGCGTCGCGGCGGCTGGCGGACGCGCTGTCGAAGCTCGCCGAATCCAGCGAGGCGACGCGCAACAAGGCCCAGGCGATCTTCGTCGATCCGCTCAAGGTCGTTCTCGACCAGTTGCGCAACGCGCTGAAGGCCCAGCCGGTCAGCCTGAAAACGCTGCCGGCCGATCTCGTCGCTTCATGGAAAGCCAAGGACGGCCTGCAGCGCGTCGAGGCCCTGCCGCGCGGCGATCCCAACGACAACGACAATCTGCGCAAGTTCGCCAACGCGGTGCTGGCGGCCGAGCCGACCGCGATCGGCGGCCCGGTATCGATTCTCAAATCGGGCGATACCGTGGTGGCCGCCTTCATTCATGCCGGCATCTATGCGCTGGTCGTGATCGGCCTGTTGCTGTGGATCACGCTGCGGCGGCTGACCGACGTGGCGCTGACGCTGGTGCCGTTATTGGTGGCCGGCGCCGTGACGCTGGAAATCTGCGTGCTGATCAAGCTGCCGCTCAACTTCGCCAATATCGTCGCGTTGCCGCTGCTGCTCGGCGTCGGCGTCGCCTTCAAGATCTATTATGTCACGGCGTGGCGCTCGGGCAGGACCAACCTGCTGCAGACCAGCCTGACGCGGGCGATATTTTTCAGCGCCATGACCACCGCAACCGCGTTCGGAAGCCTGTGGCTGTCCAGCCATCCCGGAACCTCCAGCATGGGCAAGCTATTGGCGCTGTCGCTGGTCACTACGCTTGCCGCGGTGCTGTTGTTCCAACCGGCGCTAATGGGCAAACCCCGCGATATCGGGGAGTAGACAGATATCGCCGACCGGATCGGCCGAGGTCGCCTGTTTCTGACCTTTGGCAGCCGGGCCGGCCGACCCGGTGGTCTTCGGCGCGGCCGCCTTGGGCTGCGCGGCCATGGTCTTGCCGCCCTTCGCCATGCTGTTGACGGGGCTTGAGGGTATTGGAGGCGAGACGCGGGTCCAGGTTTCGCCGCCGCACAGGAAGCCCAGCACGCAGCCTTGAATCTCCATGTGATCGGCATCGACCGGCTTGATCGTCGAACTGTAATATTGGCCGTCCTTGGCGTTGTAGACCTGGCCTTGCCACGCTTCCGTGTCGGGCTTCTTCTTCATGTCGATCAGGATCGGCATGCCCAGGGTCGGCCTGTTCTGTTTTGAGACATCTGGATTGTGCTCGTCGCGGCCGCCCGGCCTCTGCTCCCACGAAACCGCGCCCCAGATGCTGCCGTTGCATTGCGCGACCCGGATGTTGGCGACACCGTCCGCCACCCGCCAGTCGCCCGTTGGATCAAGCGCCAGGGCCGGCGCAAGGCCTGTCGCGAAAAAAATTCCCGAATATACTAGCGTGCGCGTGATCTTTCGTGGGCAGTGCAACATGGCTTAAACCTGTGCTTTAGTAGATGATCCGGACAAGGGCAAAACGCCGCATTGAGCGTTTTCAGTTGACGAAGCGGCCACCAACCGAAGTATGTAGCTGATGCTATATTCCAATCTAGACGTTTCCGAGATGTTTGTGGACCGCCAGTCGCAGCGCAGTTCCATGCATGCGCGCCACTTGAATGAGCAACTGGTACGCGTCCTCAAGACCATCGGTTACGACGTCGGCTTTCAAAAGGGCCAGGGCCAGTACCTGTTCGATCGCGACGGCGCGCGTTACCTCGATCTACTGAGCGGTTTTGGCGTTTTTGCGATTGGCCGGAACCATCCGGCGCTGCGCCAGGCCTTGAAGAGCGTGCTGGACAGCGACCTGCCCAATCTCGTGCAACTCGACGTATCGACGCTGGCCGGTGTGCTGGCGGAACGGCTGCTCGAATACGTGCCTTATCTGGACAAGGTGTTCTTTGCCAATTCCGGCGCCGAATGCGTCGAGGCCGCGATCAAGTTCGCCCGCGGCGCCACCGGCCGGCCCGGCATCGTGTACTGCGCCCACGCCTTCCACGGACTGTCGTATGGCGCGCTGTCGCTAACCGACGATCCGAATTTCCGCGCCGGCTTCGAGCCGCTGCTGCCGGGATGCACCGCGATCCCTTTCAACGATCTGGCCGCGCTTGAACAAGCGCTGTCGTCGCGCCAGGTCGCCGCTTTCATCGTTGAGCCGATCCAGGGCAAGGGCGTCAACATGCCCACCGACGAATTCCTGCCGGGGGCGGCGGCGCTGTGCCGCAAATACGGCACGTTGTTCGTTGCCGACGAAATCCAGACCGGCATGGGCCGCACCGGGCGTTTCCTCGCGGTCGAGCACTGGAATGTCGAGCCCGACATGGTGCTGCTGGCGAAGGCGCTGTCGGGCGGCCACGTTCCGGTCGGCGCGCTGCTCACCCGCAAGTCGATCTTCGACAAGATCTTCAACCAGATGGATCGCGCGGTCGTGCACGGCTCGACGTTTGCGAAGAACGATCTGGCGATGGCCGCCGGCATCGCGACGCTGGAAGTGCTGGAGTCGGAAAAACTGATCGAGCAGGCCGCCAAGCGCGGCGCCGAGTTGCGGCTGGCGCTGACCCGCATGGTTCCCGGCTATGAACTGCTCAAGGAAGTCCGCGGCAAGGGGCTGATGATCGGCGTCGAGTTCGGCCCGCCGAAATCGCTGCGGCTGAAGGCGTCATGGAGCGTGCTGGAGACCGCCAACAAGGGCCTGTTCTGCCAGCTCATCACCGTGCCGCTGTTCAAGGACCACAAGATCCTCACGCAAGTCTCCGGCCACGGCAGCCACACCATAAAATTGTTGCCGCCTTTGACCATCACCGAAGAAGACTGCAACTGGATCGAAACCGCGTTCGACACCGTGATCGCCTCCAGCCACAAGGTCCCCGGCGCGATCTGGTCGCTCGGCAAGACGCTGGTGGATAACGCGGTGCGGAAGTCGGCGTAGGGCCGCCTCAAGCAGTCATTGACGCGCAATTGCGGCCACGGGCCCGCCGCCCGGCGGTCCCTGGTGCTCCGCGCCCCCGGAAACATAGACGGCCCCGGTCCCGGCGAGGCCGCTGATCAATCCGCCGACGGCGGCGCGGGCATGTCGGGTGGCGCCGATGTCGGAGTCGTCCAGCATGGTGTGACGCAATCCGCGCACACTTCCATCGGGGGACGCTTCCGCCTTCGCGAAAATATTGACCAGACGTTTTCGCGTGATTGGGCCCGAGACCTCTCCAAGGCCTAACCCTACGCTCTTCAGCGCCGAGATCACTGCAGCCGAATCGATCGAGTCGCGCATGACGTCGTGCCCGATGACAAAGGGGCTCGCCGAGGAATTGGAATTGCCCAGCACGATCACCACATTGTGCATAAGCTCGATCCCGGCCGAGGTCGAGGCCACCGACGAAAACAGGTCCCAGTCCTTCAGGATCTGGTCGTCGCGGACACCATCGATCTCGCCGAGCGCCATGGCCACCCCGAGCGCCGAGGCGCCCCGCGAGTAGGCCATCGACCCGTATGCGCTGCTGGTTACGACCTTGTGCCCTCTGGCGTGCGCCGCCTCGATACGGTCACTCGTCAGCAGCGGGCATTTGATTTGAACAAAATGCACATCCTGCGGATCGTCGATACCGGCATCCGCCATCGCCATGCGAACAGCCTTCGCGGTCTCTTCGATCTGGGCGCGACGGCCGAGCTCCTCCGGCATGAAGTTGCGAGTATGAGCGATGCCGATGCTCAAACGCTTGCCGGCAACGCCTGCAAGCGAACCGCCTTCTTCAATCGCTGTGCGGGCGAACACCGTGATATGCGGACTGAGCACGCCTTCCGTGCCGCCCGACATCACAAACGCGATTTTTTGTTCGACTTCTTGGGCGGGCAGGGCAACATAAGGTGCGAGCGCCGCGCATAGCGCCGACACCGCGTATTCTCGGGTAAAGTCGTTTACGCCGCCATTGCCCTCGGTCTTTCCCAGGATAGCCAGGATCGAGGCCGGCTCGACTTTTCCCGCTTCGATGAGCTTCATCAGGCCTGAGACATCGCCGGGACCCTTGGTCGGGATTTGGATAACGTCGACAGATGTCCTGCGCATGCTCATTCCATTTTGCCGCTGTGCCAGAAGATGACGCGTTCTTCGGTCCATCCGATGACATAGAACATCGCGATCCCCGCCAGTGCTGCCGCCGCGATCGCCGCGAACAGCGTTGCAGTTTCCAGATGCGCGGAAGATACCATGATGAGATAGCCGAGCCCTTGCGTAGCGCCGACGAATTCGCCGACGATCGCGCCGACGATGGCGAGCGAGGACGAGATTTTCAGCGCCGAGAACAGATAGGGAAGACAATAGGGAATCCGCAGCTTGCGGAATTCCTGCGCCCGGGTCGCGCCCAGCGTCTGGAACAGTTCGCGATATTCGGCGTCCGCGGCCTTGAGACCCTTGACCGCGTTCACCAGCACCGGAAAAAAGCAGATCAAGATCACCGCGACGATCTTGGACCACCATCCAGTCCCCAGCCAGATCACCAGCAAGGGGGCAACCGCGACGATTGGCGTGGTCTTGACCGCGATGGCGATCGGAAACAGCCCTTCTTCCAGCGTATTGAATCGAACGAACATGATGGCGCAGCCAAACGCCAGCACGCTTGCAATCAGGAAGCCGATAACTGCCTCGACGAATGTCACTGCGAGTTGGACGGCGAGTGTGCGATCGACATTGGCGAAAATGGCAGTCGGCGCAGGCAAGAGATATTCCGGGATGCCGGCACCCATGACGATCGCCTGCCAGGCGGCTAGCGTCAGCAGACCGAAAATCAGGGGTGTCCGAATACGCGACGTCATCGGCCACCCCTCACCATCGCCCGAATTCGTTTGATGATCGCACCTGATTCCGGATCTTCCGGCGCGCGAGGCCGCGTTCCGCTGATGTCGACCGCCTCCAGAATTTGCGCCGGCCGGCCCGTCAGGACGATGACGCGATCGGACATGGTCACCGCCTCGGGAATCGAATGCGTCACCATGATAATTGTTTGCAATCGCGTGTCGCCACTTTGCCAGATGCGGATCAATTCCTCGTTGAGAACTTCACGCGTCAGCTCATCGAGCGCTCCGAACGGTTCGTCGAGCAAGAGCACATCGGGATCGCACATCAGCGCGCGTGCCAGCGCAGCGCGCTGCTGCATTCCACCGGACAGCTGGTGCGGATAGGCATCGGCGAAGTCGCCGAGCCCGACCATATCGAGCATCCGGCCGGCGCGTTGGCGATCGACCGGGTCGACCACGTTGCCGCCGAGCTGCAGCTCCACCGGCAGCAGCGCGTTGTCGAGCGTCGTCCGCCAGGGCAGCAGCAACGGTTTCTGAAACATGAAGCCAAGGCGCAGGGCGGGATCGCTCAGCGCGATCTTGCCCCGAGCCGGCCGGACCAATCGCGCAATCGCCTTCAGCAGTGTGGACTTCCCGCACCCGCTCGGTCCGAGCAGCGAGACGAATTCGCCGCGTCCGATGGTGAGGCTCAGGCTTTCGATCGCGACCACCCTATCGAAGCGAACCTCGAGACCTTCGATTGTAACCAGAGGTTCGCGCGGGGACAGTGTCGTCGTTTCCGGCAGGATTGCTAGCGCGACCGCGCTCATTTGAGAAACGCGACCGTGAATGCCTTGTCGACGTCGACCGGCGTCTTCTGGAACCCGGCATCGACCAGCAGCTTTTGGGTGGCGCTCCAGTTTCCGGCATCCATCCAGCCTACCGGCTGGGCGTCGGGTTGCAGCAGCGGCAGGCTCGCCTTCATCATCGCCAGCTCGTGATCGTAGGTCAACTTCGTTCCGTATTTGACGGTGATCTGGGCGGCCTCCTCGGGCGCCGCAATCGCGCTGGTCCAGCCCTTGAGCGTCGCGGTGACGAATTTGCGGACCACCTCGGGCTTCTTGTTGAGCATCTTCTCGGTCGTGAACAGGGTGTCGGCATAGAGATCGATGCCATAATCCGGCGGCGACACGACGTTGACTTCAAAGCCCTTTTCCTTGGCCGCGAGAACCTCGTTGATGAGGTATCCCGGCCACACATCGACCGCACCGGCGAGTAGCGGGGTGATGTCGAACTTGACCGGAATTTCGTTGAGTTTCGCCTTGTCGACGCCGGCCTTGGCAAGCACCGCGCGGTAAATCAGCTCCTCGTTGCCGCCGATCTTCACCCCGACATTCTTGCCGACATAGTCGGCCGGTGTCTTGATGCCGGACTTCGCCAGCGAAAACAGAACGAACGGGTTGCGGCGGAAGATCACGGCAAGCGCGACCACCGGGACGCCCTTGCTGCGTGCGATCAGGATTTGGTCGGCGCCGGTGACGCCGAACTGTTCGCTGCCGCCGGTCACCATCTGGATCGCAGGGAAATCCGGGCCGCCGGGCTGGATGTCGACGTTCAAGCCGGCGGATTTGTAAAGGCCCTTGTCATTGGCGACGTAGAAGCCGGCAAACTGTGCCTGGTGAAACCACTTCAATCTCACCGTCACCGATTCGTCGGCGTGGGCGGCGGTGAGCATGCCGCTCAAAACCGCCGCGACGATGGACGTAACAAGACGGTAAGACATGATCGCTGCCCTCCTTGGGATGATCGGGACGTCCGAAGGATCATCCCTTTCCAGCGAGCGCCGCTAGAAGCAAAATCAGGCTGCACCGAGCGTAAAAACAGCTCACTTCTTGATCATCCTGCCTGATCCGGCGGCAAAGACCGGCGACGCCCCATGGTTTCATTGGGCTTTTGGACGGCACAGACCTTGCTGCTCGTCGCGGTAAGCGGACTGAGGAGGCCGCGCAAAGATGCAAAAAGGGCAGGCGAGCGCAAAGCCCGTACCGCGGGCGACCGCCCCGCCGCCGCGCGCGGTGGATCGCGGCAAGACGACGTCACGCAGCCGGCTTCGTCCGCCGCGGCTGCTGACTTACGTTGATGCCGTCGCCCGCTACGGCTCCATCCGCAAAGCGGCCGACGCGCTCAACATTGCCTCGTCGGCCTTGAACCGCCAGATCCTTGATCTCGAAGTCGATCTGGGGGCGCCTTTGTTCGAACGCCTGCCGCGGGGCGTTCGTGTCACCTCCGCCGGCGAAGCCTTTCTGGTCTATGCCCGTCTGGTGATTTCCGAGTTGAAAGCCGTCGAATCGCGGATCGAGCAGCTTCGCGGCCTCGTCCGCGGCCAGGTGAGCGTCGCCGCCGCAGAATCCGTTGCCGGTGAACTGTTGCCGTCCGCGATCACCCAGTTCCAGGTAACCCATCCCTATGTTCGCTTCCACGTCCGGATCGGCGCGCCCGGAGAACTGGTCGACGCCCTGGTCGCAGACCAGGTCGATCTGATTTTGACGCACGACGCGCCGCGCAAGAAAGACGTCGCCATCGTTGCCGTGGCGCGGCAGGCGCTTTGCGCGATGGTGGTTCCCGACCACCCGCTCGCCAGTCGCAACGAGCTTCGCTTGCGCGACTGCCTGGCATTTCCGCTGGCGCTCGCCGATGCCACGCTGGCCGGACGCGGTCTGATCGAGCAGGTTCTTGCACTTGCCTCGTTTGATCTCGATCCGCGGCTGGTTTCAAATTCCGTCGAAGCGATGAAGGCTTTCGCGCACATGAATCGCGGCGTCTGCTTCCAATTCCGCAGTCCGGGCAAGTCGCTGATCCCACCGGGCGACATGGTGGCTCTTCCACTGGTCGATCCACCTTTGCTGCAAGCACGATTGCTGCTCGCCACGCGACGAAGTCGCGTTCTTCCGGTGGCGGCAGCAGCGTTCGTGGAACAGCTGAAAGGCGTGTTGGCTTGAGTGTCGGGACGCCACGGCGGAGTTACGGTTAATTGACCCTCGTGATGCGCACCTTCGCCCTCATGCCTGCGCAGAACGGCCGGCTACGCCTGCGGCTGATGCGTAATACGGGTTAAGCTGCAACCCGGCTCGGCCTCACCAGAAGATCGGCTGGAATCTTCCACGCCTCGCTGATCTTGTGAATCATCTCGACCGTCAGAGGACGGCGCCGGTTCAACAGCTCGGATGCACGCGACCTCGAGCCGAGCAGCTCGGCGAGTTCGGCTTGCGAATGTCCGAACTCTTCGATGGCGTAGTTCAGCAGGTCGATTGGATCGGAGACATCGATATTCGGCCAGTGACCGTCCTCGTATTTTTCAACAAGGGTCGCGAGAATGTCGAGCTTGTCGCCCGCTTCGGCCCCGGGCGCGGCGCCCCAGAGTTTCGCGATCTCCTGAACGGCCGCGGCGTGATCGTCGTCATTTCGAATGGGGTGAATTTCCATATGACCCTTCCTGGAATTGCGAGACAGTCAAGGCGTCGACCCTGTCGTACTCAAGCCCGGCAATGACGAAGCGGGGACGACCTCTCACCCCGTCGTGCTGCTCTTCATCGCGGCCTCGAACTTGTCGCCGAACTCTGCGAGTTCGTCGGCGGCGAGGTCGGAGACGGCCCAGTAGTTCAGACCGGCCTCGCTCCAGCGCCGGATGTTGAAGCCCTGGATGGTATCCATCCGGGCCGGCTGGCGTTCGGTAGAGGCGGTCTGGGCGACGAACAGGTTGATGACATGGGCGCGCCGCTTGTAGACGATGGCGCCGATGGCGCGGGCGTCGACATAATCGAGCCGGCCGCCGATCAGGGTGAAACCCAGCGCGGTGAGGTCGACCACCGGCGGCGACACGTCCAGCCTGCCGTTGAACCACGGTTTCACGGTGTGCTGGTCGGTCGAGATCACATCCGTCAGATGCCCCGCCTGCAGCGAGCGCAGATGCGCCGAGACGATCTCGGATTCGATGCGCTGCGTATCGTCGTTGCGCAGCACGATGGCGACGAGGCCGGTGGCGGCCATCGCGGAGACGGCCGAGCCCATCGCAAAGCCGCGCAGCACCGCGCGCCGGCTCGGCGCCTGCACCCTCGGCGCCGGCGCCTTCGGCAACGCGGCGTCGATGCGCCGGCGCAGCGACAGCGGCGCGGTGTAACGCAGCTCGGTGCCGGCGATGGCCTGGCTCATCTCGCGATAGGCCTTGAGCTGCGCGGCGCAGGCCGGGCAGGTCGCGATATGCGCTTCGACCTCGCGCGCGTGCCCGGCGTCGAGCTCGCCGTCGATCAGCGCGTGAAGAAGAATTTCAGCCTCGTCGCAGGTCATTGCGGTTGCTCCTGTTCCGCGAGCCACGCCGACCGCAGCATGGCGCGGGCACGCGCGAGACGCGACATCACGGTGCCGACCGGCACCGCCGCGACATCGGCGATTTCGCGATACGAAAGATTATGAATTTCACGCAGCACAAAGGTCTCCCGGAACGGTTCGGCCAGTGCGCTCACCAGCCGCTGGATCGCGCTGGCGTCGCGCTGGCGCAGCATCTGCGCCTCCGGCGTTTCCTGCGCCTCGCTCCACAGCGGCGTTTGCTCGGCGCTGTCGTCGGCGTCGTCGATGCTGTCGGTCGGCGAACTGGCGCGGCGGGCGAATTCGGCGCGACAGACGTTGCGCAGGATCGCGAACAGCCACGGCTTCATCGCCGGCCCGCGGTAGCTGTCGAAATGCTTCAGCGCGCGCAGATAGCATTCCTGCACCGCGTCCTCGGCGTCGTCGGCGTTGCGAAGCAGGTAGCGCGCCAGCGTGTAGACGTCGTCGAGATGCGGCAACGCGGCGTCGCGAAAACGCCGCGCCTTGTCCGGGTCGTCGTTTGCTGCGTTGACCGGCATCGCCTTTTGTCCGGCTGTTTTGGTCAATCCTGGCGCCCGGCCGGCGTCTATCCAGCGGCCGGGCATCGCAGTGATGCCTTGGTTTGGTCCGTTACTCAACCTTGATCGTTCCCGTCATATGGGGGTGCAGCGAACAAAAATACTTGTAATCGCCCGCTGCGGTGAAGGTGAACGAAAAACTGTTGTCGGTATCGAGCGTCTTCGACCTGAACTTGCCCGCGGAGACGATCGTGTGGGGTATGTCGTCATGGTTGGTCCAGGTCACGGTGGTGCCGACCTTCAGCGTCAGCTCGGCTGGCGAAAAGGTGAAGTTGTCGATCGTGATGGCGGTGTCCTCGGCGTACGCGTGAGCGCCGCCGAGGCACATCGAGAACATCGCGGCGATGGCGAGTTTGCCAAGGCTGCGCAGGGTGACATGCATCATTTCACGTTTCCTTCAGCCCGCCAGCGGGGTGTCGATGATCGCGAGCGGTTGAGTGCCCTGCTTGAAGTTGATGCTGGCGACGCCGAGCATGGAGCGAAGCTTGCTGTCTTCGACCTTCATCGGACCGGGCGAGGGCGCGGTGCCCGGCGTCGGCTGCGGGAAGGCGGTGGAGCGCGCGGTGTGGAAGGTGACGTTGCCCTCGACCTTCTGCATCACCTGGTGGATGTGGCCGTTGAGCACGGTGACCGAGCCATAACCCTTCAGGTAATCCAGCGCCCGGGCGCCGTCCTCGGTGCCCCAGCCCCATTGCGGATACACCGTCCACAGCGGGATATGGGCGAACACCACGATCGGGGTCGACTTCGACTTCCCCTTCAGGTCGTCCTCGAGCCACTCGAGCTGCTCGGCGCCGAGATTGCCGAGGCCGCCGGCCTTCAGGTCCACGACATTGACGAGGCCGATGAAATGCACGCCGTTGGCGTCGAACGAGTACCAGCCGGCGCCCTTGGAACCCTTGCCGTAGCGGTCCTTGTAGAACTTGACCTCCTCGTCGAGGAAGTCGTGCTCGCCCGGCACGTAATGCACGTCGAGCTTGGCCTGCGAGATGATGCGGTCGGCGTTGTCGAATTCGGCGGCCTTGGAAAGATGGGTGATGTCGCCGGTATGGATCATGAAGGACGGCTTCATCGGCATGGTCCTGATCTTGGCGATCGCCTCTTCCAGCGTGCCGAGCGCGTTCGGATTGGCCGGCTTGTCGAAGCCGACATGGCTGTCGCTGATCTGAAGGAAGGTCAATCCGGCAGGCTCCGCCGCCTGCGCCGAACCGACGAGTCCCAGCGAGCGGGGCACGCCGCCGGAAATGGTCCAGAGGACCCCGGTGCCGGCCCAGGTCATGCATTCCAGCACCTTGCGGCGGCTGACGCCCGGATGGTCATTATGGTCATGGTCGAATTCGCTCATCGCCTCTACTCCATGGACCCTTGATTGGGTTTCTGAGGGCTTGATCGGGCAGGGGGCGGGTTTATTCCCGGGATCGGAGCGGGAATCGGCCCCGGGGAGAGGGATGACGATTTCGTGAGCAAAGCTAAGTGGTTAAACGGGAATCCTCAAGGATCATGGCCGAGGCTTTTTCGGCGATCATGGCGGTCGGGGTGTTGGTATTGCCGGAGGTAATCGTCGGCATCACGGAGGCGTCGGCGACGCGAAGCCTGGCGAGCCCGAAAAACCGCAGGCATCGGTCGACCACCGCCAGGGGATCGTCGGCCGTGCCCATTTTGGCGGTTCCGACGGGGTGAAAGATCGTGGTGCCGATATCGCCGGCGGCTTTGGCCAGCGAGGCGTCGTCGTCGCCGACCGATGGCCCCGGCAGGAATTCCTGCGGGCGATAGGCGGCGAGCGCCGGCTGCTTCATCAGCCGCCGCGTGGCGCGGATCGCGTCGGCGGCGACCTCGCGATCCTCGCCGGTCGACAGGTAATTCGGGGCGATCGCAGGCGCCTCATCGGGTTTGGCCGAGCGGATGCGCACGTTGCCGCGCGAGGTCGGCTGCAGGTTGCAGGCGCTGACCGTGATCGCGGGAAATTTGTGCAGGGGATCGCCGAACTTGTCGAGCGACAGCGGCTGCACATGGAACTGGATGTTGGCGCGGTGGCGACGCGGATCCGAGCGGGTGAATATTCCAAGCTGCGACGGCGCCATGGTCAGCGGCCCGCGGCGGCGGAACGCATAATCGAGGCCCATCAGGCCGCGCCGGAACAGCGAATAATAGGTCTCATTCAGGGTGCGGACGCCCTCGACCTTGTAGATCGCGCGCTGCTGCAGATGGTCCTGCAGGTTGCGCCCGACACCTTTTCGGTCGAGCACGGTCTCGATGCCGAGCGGCGCCAGCCATTCCGAAGGCCCAATGCCGGAGCGGTGCAGCACCTGGACCGATCCGATCGAACCGGCGCAAAGGATCACCTCGGCTTTGGCGCGCGCCTCGACGGTTTCGCCGCCCCTGACAAAGCGGACGCCGGCGGCGCGGCCGTCCTCGATCAGGAGCCGGTCGACCAGCACGTTCTTCTCGAGCCGCAGATTTGGACGCGTCAGCGCAGGCTTCAGAAAACCGCGCGCCGACGACCAGCGGCGTCCGCGCTTCTGGTTGACATGGAAATAGCCGACGCCCTCATTGTCGCCGGTGTTGAAATCGCCAATCTTGCGAATTCCCATTTCTTCAGCGGCATCCCCGACCGCATCGAGGATGGCCCAGGACAGCCGCGGTGCCTCGATGCGCCAGCCGCCGCCGCTGCCGTGATGTTCGCTTTCGCCCAGAAAATGATCCTCCAGCCGCCGGAACGCCGGCAGCACGTCGTCGTAACCCCAGCCGGTCATCCCAAGCTGGCGCCAGTGGTCGTAGTCGGCGGCTTGTCCCCGCATCGAGATCATGGCGTTGATGGCGGACGAACCGCCGATCACCTTGCCGCGGGGATAGGCCAGCGAGCGGCCGTTGAGGCCGGGCTCGGGCTCGGTCCGGAACATCCAATCCGAGCGCGGATTGCCGATGGCGAAGAGATAGCCGACCGGGATGTGAAACCAGATCCAGTTGTCGTTGCCGCCGGCCTCCAGGATCAGCACGCGGTTGTTCTGATCGGCCGACAGCCGGTTGGCGACGATGCAGCCGGCGGTGCCCGCGCCGACCACGATATAGTCGAAATCACCCTCGAGCCGCTGCGGCATTTTTCAGATTTCCGTCCCTGTCGGATGGCCCCTGGTGAGCACTTTTGGCCTGACATAACGGGTCTTGCCAGTTTTTTCGCGGGTCTGCACAGCGCCCCAGCCCTGTTGGGCGGACGGCGGACGCATGCTAAGAGATGACAACCTCCTCGAAACCCCGGACCTGAGAAATTCACATGCCCATCGTCAACCGCGTCGCCGATCTGCAACCCGATATTCAGGCCTGGCGCCGCGATATCCATGAACACCCCGAATTGCTGTACGACGTGCACCGCACCGCAGCATTCGTGGCGGACCGCCTGCGCGAGTTCGGCTGCGACGAAGTCGCGACCGGCCTTGGCCGCACCGGCGTCGTCGGCGTCATCAAGGGCCGCAAGCCTGCGGCTAAGGGCGACCTCAAGGTGATCGGGCTTCGCGCCGACATGGACGCGCTGCCGATCGTGGAGGACACCAATCTTCCCTATGCGTCGAAGACGAACGGCCTGATGCACGCCTGCGGCCATGACGGCCATACCGCGATGCTGCTCGGCGCCGCCCGTTATCTGGCGGAGACGCGGAATTTCGCCGGCGATGCGGTCGTGATCTTTCAGCCCGCGGAAGAGGGCGGCGCGGGCGCCGCCGCGATGATCAAGGACGGGCTGATGGACCGCTTCGCCATCGACCAGGTCTACGGCATGCATAACGGTCCGGGAATTCCGGTCGGCTCGTTCGCGATCCGGTCCGGGCCGATCATGGCCGCGACCGATTCCATCGATATCAAGATCGAGGGGCTCGGCGGCCACGCCGCGCGGCCGCACAAATGCATCGATTCCGTGCTGGTCGGGGCGCAGCTGATCACCGCGCTGCAATCCATCGTATCGCGCAATGTCGATCCCCTGGAATCGGCGGTCGTCTCGATGTGCGAATTCCACGCCGGCAACGCCCGCAACGTCATCCCGCAAACCGCGGAACTCAGGGGTACGGTGCGGACCCTGACGCCGGAGGTGCGGGAACTGGTCGAGAAGCGCGTGCGTGAGGTCGTCGCTGGTGTTGCGCAGATCACCGGCGCGAAGATCGATCTCATTTACGAACACGGCTATCCGGTCACGGTCAACCATGCCTCGCAGACCGACCGCGCCATCCAGGTGGCGAGGGAAGTCGCCGGCGAAGCCAACGTTCACGAGTCGCCGCCGATGATGGGCGCGGAGGATTTCGCCTATATGCTGGAGGCGCGGCCGGGGGCGTTCATCTTCTGCGGCAACGGCAACAGCGCCGGCCTGCATCATCCCGCCTACAACTTCAACGACGAGGCGATCGTGTTCGGCACCTCGTATTGGATCAAGCTGGTCGAGAACACGCTTGCCGCGTGAGGATGCCCGACGCCGGCATCCCGTGCGCGGGGTTGAAGTTGCGGCGCCGCGACGGCCGGACGAGAGTAGAGGCCGCAGCGGTTGCCTTTGGATCATTCAGGCCGCGTGGGTCGATTTTCGCAACAGGCCGGCGGCAATTTTCAAATCATCGACGAAGCGGACGTATTCCCGCGTCTTGGCGTCGGCGTCTGGCAATCGCAGCAGATAGGACGGATGCACCGTCACCAGCGCCTTGATGCCGCCGTCGAGATCGATCGGACGGCCGCGATTTTTGTTGATCGGCGTGATCCTGCCGAACACGCATTGCGCGGCAGTGGCGCCCATCGCCACCACCAGCGCGGGCTTGATCGCGGCCAGTTCGCGTTCGTACCATGGCCGGCACGCCTTGATCTCCGGCGTCGTCGGCTTTTGGTGCAGGCGGATTTTCCCGCGCGGGACGAACTTGAAATGTTTCACCGCATTGGTGACGTAGACTTTCTTGCGGTCGATACCGGCCTCTTCCAGCGCGCGGTCGAGCATCTGCCCCGCCGGTCCCACGAACGGTTTGCCGGCGAGGTCTTCCTTGTCGCCGGGCTGTTCGCCGACCAGCATCGCCTGCGCATGTTGCGGGCCTTCGCCGAACACGGTCTGTGTGGCGTCTTTCCAGAGCGGACAGGCGCGGCAGTGACTGGCTTCTTCACGGAGGGTTTTGAGGCTGGGTGAGGCAGTCGCCATGGGCGTTTTCCGCTTCCTGTGGAGAATTTCATCGCAAGGGGCGAGGCTCAATGCAGGCAGGGGGTTGAGGGTTCCCCAGATCCCATTGGGATTGCTCATGAAAAACATAATCTCCTGACACGATTGACTCTCTCGCCCTTGTTAGCTTTATATTAGAACATATCATGAACATATGGGCCAGCCGCGGGGTTCACTTCGAAAAGAACCAGTGACGGCCCAACCCCAGGAGCGGCGCATGACCGGCGCACGCACGAACACGCTTGCGAGTTTGCGCGGCAGCATCGAGCGCATCGAGGCGCAGGGCGAGGCGTATCGGCCCGACAGGGTGGCGCTCGGGCATGCCGAGGCGGATGCGACGCTGCAGGGCGGCCTTGCTTTGGGCGCGACGCATGAGGTGTTCGCCGAGACTGGCCGGCAAGGCGCCGCGGCGACGGGTTTTGTCGCAGGGCTCGCGGGACGGGTGTCCGCGCGGCGGCCGCTGGTGTGGGTGCGGCAGGATTTTGTCGAACTTGAATCGGGCGCGCTGTCGATCAGCGGGCTCGCCGAACTCGGTCTCGATCCGCGCCTTCTGGTGACGGTGCGCGCCGCCGACGTCGACAGCGCGTTGCGGACGGCGGCCGACGCGCTGGCCTGCGATGCGCTGGGCGCGGTGGTGCTGGAAGTCTGGGGCGAGGCGCGGCAGTTCGATCTCGTCGCCAGCCGCAAGCTGACGCTGGCCGCACAGGTGTCGGGCGCGACCTGCCTGTTGCTGCGGATGGCGGCGGAGCCGCAGCCCTCCACGGCGGAAACCCGATGGATCGTGCGCGCGGCGCATTCGCCGCCGGCTGCGCCTTTAATGCCTGCGGCGGCCTGGAATGCGTGGGGCGCGCCGCTGTTCGACGCGCAGCTTGTCCGCAACCGTCATGGCCCGGTCGGCCGGTGGATCATGGAATGGAAATGTGATGAGTGCCTTTTCGCGAAACCGGCGGCGTATCCTCAGCCTGTGGCTGCCGCGCCTGCCCATCGACCGCATCAAGCGCCAGCTCGCGCAAAGCAACGACGCGCCGGCTAATCTTCCCAGCGTCGTCGTCACCAAGCAGAACAACGCGCTGCAGATTTTTGCCCTCGATGACGCGGCAGCAGCCCTGGGCCTCGATATCGGCCTGCCGCTCGCCAATGCCCGCGCCATCTGTCCGCAGCTAAAGGTGTACGACGCCGATGAAGCCGCCGACGCAAACGCGCTGAACGCCATCGCCTGTTGGTGCGACCGCTTCACCCCGCTGGTGGCGCTGGATTTCCCGCACGGTCTTTATCTCGACATCACCGGCTGCGTGCATTTGTTCGGCGGCGAGGCCGCGATGATGCGGCGCTTGTGCGACGTGCTGACCGCGCAGGGTTTTACGGTCAGCGCCGCCATCGCCGGCACTTCCGTATGCGCGCGGACGCTGACCCGTCATGTCCATGGCCGCATCGTCGGCGAGGGCGAGGAAGCCGAGGCGGTCAGCCCGCTGCCGGTATCGGCGCTGGGTGCCGAGGCCGCTACTGTCATCGGCCTGCGCCGCGCCGGCCTGAAAACCATCGGCGATGTCGCTTCCCGTGCGCGGCATGAAATCACCGCAAGATTCGGCGCCGGCTTTACAACCTTGCTGGAACAGGCGCTGGGGCAGGGCGATGCGCCGATCAGTCCGCTAAAACCGCTGCCGGATTACATCGTGGAGAAGCGTTTTGCCGAGCCGGTGACGACCGAGGCGGTGATCTCGGCGACCTTATCGGGGCTTGCCGGGATGCTGGTCGCGGCGATGGCGCAACAGGGCAAGGGCGCGCGGCGGCTGGAAGCCCGTTTCTTCCGCACCGACGGCGTGGTTCGCACCATCATGGTCGATACCGGACAGCCGGTGACCCGAGGTGCGGCGATCGACCGGTTGTTTCGCGAGCGGCTCGATGCTTTGAGCGATCCGCTCGATCCCGGTTTCGGCTTCGATCTCATTCGCCTCTCCGCCAGCCGCACCGAAATCGTCGTGCAGGAGCAGCGCGATCTCGATGCCAATGTGCACGACAATGACGAACTCGCCGCCCTGATCGACCGCATCGCCGCGCGCATCGGCGGCAAACGCGTGGTCGTGCACCTGCCGCAGGACACCCATATCCCGGAGCGCGCGGTGCTGGCAGCATCGGCGCAGCATCATCTGAGCGCCGCCGCCCATGCGGTATGGCCGGCACGCGTCGAGGGCGAGCCGCCGTTGCGGCCGTTGCGGCTGTTCGAGCGGCCGGAACAGATCAAGGTGATCGCGCAGGTGCCGGATGGCCCGCCCGCCCGCTTTGTCTGGCGCCGCGCCACCCACGCCGTGGTCCGCGCCGAAGGCCCCGAGCGGGTCGCCATGGAGTGGTGGCGGACCGAAGGCTGTATGCTGACGCGCGATTATTTCCGCGTCGAGGACGAGGCGGGCTTGCGGTTCTGGCTCTACCGCGACGGACTTTACGATCGCGAGATCGCGCAGGAGGAGGGCAGGGCGGTGCAGCCGAACTGGTACATGCACGGATTGTTCGCATGACCACGTCTGCTTACGCGGAAATCGGCATCACGACGAATTTTTCATTCCTGCGCGGGGGATCGGATCCGCGTGCCTATGTGCAGCAGGCGAGCGACCTGCGGCTTCCCGTCATCGGCATCGCCGATCACAACACGCTGGCCGGCGTGGTGCGGGCTTACAAGGAGCTCGATAATCCCAACGTCACGTACAAGCCAAAGCTTCTGATCGGATCGCGGCTGGTCTTCATGGATGGCACGCCGGACATTCTGGTCTATCCGCGTGACCGTGCGGCCTACGGCCGTCTCTGCCAGTTGCTCACCCGCGGCAAGCGCGGCGACGAAACCGCGAAGGGCGAGTGTCACCTGAAGTTCGATGATCTCCTGGAGTTCGCCGAAGGGCAGCTTCTCGCTCTCACGCTGCCGCATCGCTTCGAAACCGAGAAAGCGCTTGAAGTTCTGAAGCGGTTGCAGAAGAGCCGCGCCAATGGCGTATGGCTTGCGGCAAGCCTGCTGTACCGCGGCGACGATCAGCGCCGGCTGGCGCGGCTGCATCGCATCGCCGCTTCCGCCGGCGTGCCGCTGCTGGCGACCAACGAAGTGCTCTATCACCATCCCTCGCGCCGCCCCCTGCAGGATGTCCTCACCTGCATCCGCGAAAAGACCACCATCGACGCCATCGGCCGGCGTCTTGAAGCCAATGCCGAACGCTATCTCAAGCCGGCCGATGAAATGGCGCGGCTGTTTCGCGACGTGCCCGAGGCGATTGCCGAGACCATGCGGTTTGCCGGCCGCATCGCGTTTTCGCTGGATCAGCTCAAATACCAGTATCCCGACGAGCCGGTGCCGCCGGGCAAGACCGCGCAGCAGCACCTTGAAGATCTGACTTGGGCGGGCGTTAAACAATATTTTTCCGACCAGATCGATGACACGCTCCGTGCGACTTTGCGAAAGGAACTCGATCTCATCGCCGAGCTCAAATACGCGCATTATTTTCTCACCGTGCACGATATTGTCCGGTACGCGCGCGAACAAAAAATCCTCTGTCAGGGCCGGGGATCGGCGGCAAACTCAGCCGTGTGTTACGTGCTCGGTATTACTTCCGTCGATCCGACCAAGGTCGATCTCTTGTTCGAGCGTTTCATTTCCAAGGAACGGCTGGAGCCGCCCGACATCGACGTCGATTTCGAGCACTCGCGGCGCGAAGAGGTGATGCAATATGTCTACCGGCGATATGGCCGGCACCGCGCCGCCATTATCGCGACCGTCATTCATTACCGGCCGCGCAGCGCCATCCGCGACGTCGGCAAGGCGCTGGGGCTGACGGAAGACGTCACCGCGGCACTGGCCGATACGGTGTGGGGAAGCTGGGGCAAGGGGCTTGACGAAAATCAGGTCAGGCAGGCCGGGCTCGATCCGCAAAACCCGATGGTCGAACGCGCCGTCGAGCTTGCCGCTGAGCTGATCGAGTTTCCGCGTCACCTCTCGCAGCATGTCGGCGGCTATGTGCTGACCCAGGACCGGCTCGATACCTATGTGCCGATCGGCAATGCCGCGATGGACGACCGCACCTTCATCGAATGGGACAAGGACGACGTCGACGCGCTCAACATGATGAAGGTCGACGTGCTGGCGCTGGGGATGCTGACCTGCATCCGCAAATGTTTCGACCTGATCGCGGATCACAAGGGCAAGCGCTATGTATTGTCCGACATCAAATCGAAAGATGACGACGAAGTTTATCAGATGTTGCAGAGAGGCGAGTCGCTCGGCGTCTTCCAGGTCGAAAGCCGCGCGCAAATGAACATGCTGCCGCGCCTGAAGCCGCGGACCTTCTATGATCTCGTCATCGAAGTCGCGATCGTGCGACCCGGCCCAATCCAGGGTGACATGGTGCATCCCTATCTGCGGCGACGCAACCGGATTGAGAAGGAAAGCTATCCATCGCCGTCGCCCGAGCATGGCGACAAGGATGAATTGTATAAAGTCCTGCACAAGACGCTCGGCGTACCTCTGTTCCAGGAGCAGGCGATGCGGATCGCCATCGAGGCGGCAAAATTCACCTCCGAGGAGGCCAACGGGTTGCGCCGCTCGATGGCGACCTTTCGTAACGTCGGCACTATCGGCAAATTCGAAGACAAGATGATCGGCAACATGATCGCGCGCGGTTATGATCCCGAATTCGCAAAGAATTGTTTCGAGCAGATCAAGGGTTTCGGCAGCTACGGCTTTCCGGAGAGCCATGCCGCGAGCTTCGCGCAACTCGTCTATGTCTCGTCATGGCTCAAATATTGGCATCCGGATGCCTTCTGCTGCGGGCTGTTGAATTCGCAGCCGATGGGATTTTACGCGCCGGCGCAGATCGTCGGCGATGCGCGCAAGAACGGCGTCGAGGTGCGCGAGATCGATGTGTCCTTCAGCTACGCGCAGAACACGCTGGAGGAGACGAGCGGGAAATATTGCGCCGTGCGGCTCGGCTTTCGCCAGATCGACGGGTTCAGGTGGGCCGATCCGGACGAGGAACGGCTGAAGCAAAGCTTGCTGTCATTCCGGGGCACGCGAAGCGTGAACCCGGAATCTCGAGATTCCCCGATGTGCAGTGCACATCTGAGGTCTGCGCCTGGCGGCGCATCCCGGAATGACGATGCTTGGAAAGAAGAAGACTGGTCCGAGCGCATTATCGCCGCGCGAAAACGCCGGCCCTTCACATCGCTGGAGGATTTTGCCCGCGATACCGGCTTGCCCAAGCGCGCGCTGATCCTGTTGGCGGATGCTGATGCGTTCCGTTCCATCGGGCTCGACCGCCGCGCCGCGTTGTGGGCGGTGCGGCGCCTGCCCGATGACGTGCCGCTGCCGCTGTTCGAGACCGCGGCCGCGCGCGAGCAGCCGGACGAGAACGCGCAGCCGTTGCCGCTGATGCCGCTGCCGGAACAGGTGGTGGCCGACTATCAGACCATCCGGCTGTCGCTGAAGGGCCATCCGATGCAATTTTTGCGGCCGATGTTTGCCAAAGAGCGCGTCCTTGCCTGCGCCGGCGTGTGCCATGAACGCGACCGGCAATATGTCCGCTGCGCCGGCGTGATCCTGGTGCGGCAGCGTCCGGGCAGCGCCAAGGGCGTGGTCTTCATGACGCTGGAGGACGAAACCGGCATCGCCAATATCGTGGTGTGGCCGAAGGTCATGGAACGCTTCCGCAAGGAAGTGATGGGGGCGCGGCTGGTGCTGGTCGAAGGCACTATCCAGAGCAGCCCGGAAAAGGTCGTGCATCTGGTCGCCGAAAGATTGTTCGACCGCTCCCGTGATCTGGTGGGGCTCGCCAACGACGCGCTCAGCCGGAAACCGGCGGTGCCGACCGGCCCCGCGCTGATCGAACCGCTGCATGACGACCGGCGCGACCATCCGGACAACCCGGCCCAGAAAATCCGCCATCCGCGCAACGTGCGCATCCTGCCGCGCTCGCGGGATTTTCATTGAGAGGCGCTACGCCAGCCACACCCTAGATCGTCATACCCGCGAAAGCGGGTATCCAGTACGCCGCGGCCTCTCGATTCAATCACCAGCGCCTCTGGAATACTGGATCATCCGCTTTCGCGGATGATGACAGCGGTGATAATGTCGCGCACCTCCCAAGGACTCCCCATGCAAAGCCCCCGCGAAATTCTGGCCGATCTCTGGAAGCTGGCCGGCGGCGAGCCTGCCGCGCTCGATACCGTCACGCTGACGGGCGAGGAGCCGCAACTGCCGTCGTCGTTTCGCGTCGCCGCCGCCGCGCAAGCCAGCGTCGCTGCCGCGGCGCTTGCGGCGGCGCAGATCTGGAAGCTGCGCAGCGGGCAATCGCAGGACGTCGCGGTCGATATGCGTCACGCCGTCGTCGAATGCCGCAGCGAACGTTACCTGCGTGTCGACGGCAAGCCGCCGCCGCCGACCTGGGACATCATCGCCGGGGTCTACAAGACCGGCGACCGGCGCTATCTGCGGCTGCACACCAATTTCAGGCATCACCGTGATGCCGTCTGCCGGGTGCTGAATTGCAAGCCGGAGCGCGACGAGGTCCAGGCCGCACTCATGAAGTGGGAGGCCGAGGCGTTCGAAACCGCGGCCTATGCCGAAGGCGGCGTGGTCTCGATGATGCGCTCTTACGACGAATGGTCGGCCTCGCCGCACGCCAGGGCGCTGGCAACGCTGCCGACCATTACGATCGAAAAAATCGGCGAGGCCGCACCAAAACCCTGGCCTGCCGGCGACCGTCCGCTCGCCGGCGTTCGCGTGCTCGATCTGTCGCGGGTGATCGCCGGTCCGGTCGCGGGCCGCACGCTCGCCGTCCACGGCGCCGATGTGCTGTTGATTTCCAGTCCAAACCTGCCGGCGATCCCCTGGCTCACCATCGACACCGGGCGCGGCAAGCTGACGAGCTTTGTCGAACTCCGGAGCGAACAGGGGCAAAGCACATTGCGCGACCTGTTGACGAAAGCGGATATTTTCTCGCAAGGCTATCGCCCCAGCGCGATCGCCGGTCTCGGCTTCTCGCCGGAAGATGCCGCGCGCATCAACCCCGGCATCATCTCAGTGTCGCTGTCGGCCTATGGCCACGCCGGACCCTGGGCGGAACGCCGCGGTTTCGACTCGCTGGTGCAGACCTCGACCGGTTTCAACCACGCCGAAGGGCAGGCGGCCGGCGTCGAGGGCCCGAAGGAATTACCGGCGCAAATGCTCGATCACGCCACCGGCTATCTGATGGCGTTCGGCGCCATGATGGCGAAGGCCCGCCAGTCGCGCGAAGGCGGCAGCTGGCATGTCGGGGTGTCGCTGGCGCAGACCGGGCGGTGGCTGTGGAATCTCGGCCGCGTCGCCGATGGCTTCAAGACCGAGGATTTGCCGGGCGAGGCGGTGAAACCCTTTTTGGAGGATCTGGCTTCCGGCTTCGGCCCGCTGCGCTCCGTCAGCCATTCGGCGATGCTGTCGGAAACGCCGGCGTTCTGGGCGCGCCCGGCGATGCCGCTCGGCAGTCATCCGCCGCAATGGCCGACGCGGGCTCCATGAACTGTGGGCACACGCCCATATTTATTTTTATTGCCCACTCCGCCTTCGCGCGCCGGATTGTCGACCAGAACCTTCTTCCGGATCGCCGCGTCCGGCGCGCACGTCCGGCCGGCGGCACGTCCAATCATGGAATTCCGCAGTCAAAACGCGGCCGTCCGCCCCCGCCGACGTCGCCGGCACATTTACCCGCATGGAGGACGCCGCCGCCACAGGAAAAACCGGGGAGCGCGGCAGACCCCTCATTCCCTGTTGCGCTTTTGCCGGTTCGTCACAGACGAAGTTCGGGAACAAATGCGCTAAGCTGCCAGCAAGGCTGTGCCCGATTCCAGGCGCCGTCTGTCTCCAGTCGCGCCCGGGCCTGCATTTCATGCCAAACCTGTTTTCCGACCCCGAGGCGATCGCGGAGGAGATCATCCGCGACGTCGGCCCCAATTTGGTGGTCGGACTGCCGCTAGGGCTCGGCAAGGCCAATCACATCGTCAACGCGCTCTACGCGCGCGTGGCCGCCGACCGCGCCATCAGCCTGACGCTGTTTTCCGCGCTGACGCTGGAAAAGCCGAAACCCTCAAACCTGCTCGAGCGGCGCTTTATCGAACCCGTGATCGAGCGGCTGTTTGGAAGCTATCCGGACCTCGCCTATGCCGAGGCGCTGCATGCGGGCGCGCTGCCGCCCAACGTCAAGGTGATCGAGTTTTTCTTCCTGGCGGGAAGGTGGCTGCGCGTGCCGTTCGCGCAGCAGCACTATATTTCCGCCAATTACACCCATGCCTCGATGTATTTGCTGGCGCGCGGGCTCAACGTCGTCACGCAGCTGGTGGCCAAGCGCGTCGTCGATGGCGTCGCGCGCTATAGCCTCAGCTGCAACACCGACACCACGCTGGATATCCTGCGTGCCCGCAACGAGGGCCGCGCGTCGTTCAAACTGATCGGCCAGGTCAATTCCGAATTGCCGTTCATGCCGGGCGCGGGCGATTTGCCGGCGGAAGAGTTCAGCGCGGTGCTCGACAGTCCCGCGACCGACTTTGCCCTGTTCGCACCGCCATCCGAACCGATCACCGACGGCAAATACGCCATCGGCCTTCACGCCGCCGGCCTGGTGCGCGACGGCGGCACCTTGCAGATCGGCATCGGCCAGATCGGTGACGCGCTGGCGCAGGGGCTGATCGTCCGCCACCGCGACAATGCGCAGTTTCACGGCATCATGAAGCAATTGTCGCCCGGCTCGGAACCGCTCGCGGCGTTGCAGACCGGCTCGTTCGAACAAGGGCTTTACGGCGTCAGCGAAATGCTGACGGAAGCCTTTATCGGCTTGATCGAGGCCGGCATTCTCAAGCGCGAGGTCGACGGCGTCATCCTGCACGGCGCGTTTTTTATCGGGCCGAAATCGTTCTATCGCGCGCTGCGCGAGATGACGGAAAGCCAGCTCGCGCGAATCCAGATGATGCCGGTTTCCTTCACCAACGAGCTTTATGGCGATGAGGCGGCCAAGCGGCGCGCCCGCGTCGATGCCCGTTTTGTCAACAATGCGATGATGGCGACCTTGATGGGCGCGGTGATTTCCGACGGCCTCGAAAACGGCCAGGTCGTCAGCGGCGTCGGCGGCCAGTACAATTTCGTGGCGCAGGCGTTCGCGCTTTCCGGCGCGCGCTCGATCCTCGCGGTCGAAGCGACGAGGCAGGCGGGCGCCAAAGCGCAGTCCAATATCCGCTGGAGCTATGGTCACGAGACCATCCCGCGGCATCTGCGCGATGTCGTCATCACCGAATACGGCGTCGCCGACATCAGGGGGAAGTCCGATGCCGACGTGATCGCGGCGATGCTGCAAGTCGCCGACAGCCGCTTTCAGGACGAATTGGCGCGGCAGGCCAAGGAGGCCGGAAAACTGCCTCGGAATTTTGAGATCCCGGCCGCCTGCCGCGAGAATGTTCCGGAACGGATTTCGCGCGCGCTAAAACCCGCGCGGGAGGCCGGGCTGTTGCCGTCGTTTCCTTTCGGCAGCGATTTTACCGATGTCGAGCAACGGCTGATTCCAGCGTTGCAATTATTGCAGGACGCGCAGCGGTCGCCGCTGCGCCTGCCGGGATTGTTATGGCGGGGCTTTACCCGTGCCCCAAACGCTGCCGACGGCGAGTGCCTGGCGCGGCTCGGGCTCGATAGACCGGCGAGTTTGCCCGAACGCGCTTACCGTGCGCTGGTCAGCGCCGCGCTGGCGAGGAGCAGAGGCCAATAGCAGGTGTCGTCCCTGCGAAAGCAGGGACCCATAACCACAGGGCTGGGTTGTTTCAGAAGGCAACTGCTACATCGCGCCAACGAAAGACCGCGGCGTATGGGTCCCTGCTTTCGCAGGGACGACGGACTCACCTGTTCTTGTTGACCGGCTTGCGCTTCTCGATGAACGCGGCCATGCCTTCGGCGCGGTCTTCCAGCGCGAAGGTCGAATGAAACAGGTTGCGTTCGACGTTGAGGCCTTCCGACAGCGGCGTCTCGAAGGCGCGGTTGATGGCGCTCTTGGCCATCTCTACCGCGGGGCGCGACATCGATGCGATCTTTTCCGCCGCCGCCAGCGCCTCTTCCAGCAATTTGTCCGCCGGGACCACGCGGCTGACCAGGCCCGAGCGTTCGGCCTCCGCGGCATCCATCATTCGGCCGGTGAGGCAAAGGTCCATCGCCTTGGATTTGCCGACCGCGCGGGTCAGCCGCTGGGTGCCGCCAATGCCGGGGATGGTGCCGAGCGTAATCTCCGGCTGACCGAATTTCGCGGTGTCGGCGGCGATGATGATGTCGCACATCATCGCCAGCTCGCAGCCGCCGCCCAGCGCATAGCCGCTGACGGCCGCGATCGTCGGCTTGCGGCATCTGGCGACGCGGTCGCCGCCGATCGAGCCGAAATCGCTGGAGAACATGTCGATGAAGGTCTTCGGCTGCATTTCCTTGATGTCGGCGCCCGCGGCGAAAGCCTTTTCACCGCCGGCCAGCACAATGCATCCTATTTTTTCATCGGCCTCGAGATCGTCGACCGCGGCGGCGATCTCCCTGAACACGCCGAACGACAGGGCGTTGAGGAGTTTCGGACGATTGAGCGTGATGATGCCGACCGCGCCTTTGCTTTCGACGATGATGTGCTCGAACGTGCTCATGATCTGACCCCGCGCCTGATTGCGCCGGCAATGTGCCCGCTGCCGGGAGGGGCATCAAGTGGGGTCATCTCGCAACCGGATCGAGGGGCAAGCGCTCGACCCGGGCGTTGTTTACGCCATAAACATGCGCGCGGCGGAGGCCATGGTCAGCAGCGCGCCGAAGCCGATGAAGATTTTGCCGATCAGCGAGGCCTGGTCCCAGCTGGAGGGTTCGTTGTTACCGGCCACCATGGGCGGGGCGGGTGCATCGGTCGAGGCCATCGCCATGGCCTGAGGCGGCACAGGCTGCTGCAGCGCGCGATCGACATCGTTGAGTTGATCTGGGGCAACGACCTGGGAGCCGGGGGCCGGCTCGGCGCCGACTGCCTTGTCCGGCGCGGTCTGCACCATATCGTTGGCCCGTGCCGTCATGGCCCTGGCTGCCTGGCCGGTCGGGGAATCGGCGGAGGCCAGTTGCGCGTTGGCGTTGGCCACCGATGGCGGAATCGCGGTTGAACGGTCGCCGTCGTCGGCTGCCTCAGTGGTGTTTTCGGTGGAGGATTTCACTGCGACCCGGTGGTATCGCTGGTGCGCGTATCTTTTCCAGCGGTGCGCGCCATGTCTGGCGTATTTGCCGGGCGCGCCGGAGCTTTCCGGTTTCGCGTTCGCGCTGTTGCGGTCCGTGGTCGCCGCCGCGTTTGGCGGCCCCGCCAAGCACACCAGGAGCCCGGTTGCGAATATCAAGGCCGAGCGCCCACTGGCTTTGACCGTCATTGGCAATCTCCCCATTTTGCCAGTCCCCGCGGCGAAAGGAGCCCTTGAGGCGTGTCCGCAGCGCGGCAAAAAAAGGGAATCTTCGGGCTACACCGGGCAAAAGCAGGGCAAACGCCTCGGCGACGGTCTCGCCATTTCAGAAGTTCTAGCCGCGAAACCTTTTTGGAATCAAAGCGCCGGGTGCCAACAGGGGCGATCAATGTTATGAGCCTGCGGGCAGAGGAGCCCGCCGGCACGATTCTGGAAATCGGATGCGACGGCCTGATGCCGCCGGCGCCGGTGATCACGACTTCGTGATCATGGCTCTTGGGCGTAACAATTTGAAAGATCGACCGAATTGCAATGTGGGAGCGCGCGTGCGCGAACGTGAGGACGAGTGGACCGGCCTGATGCGGTCGGCCATGTCAGGCGACAATGCGGCGTATCATCGCCTGCTCAAGTCCGTCACGCCGGTGCTTCGGGCTGCGGCACGCCGTGGCCTGGCGCGCGCAGGGCAACCGGTCGATCAATCCGAGGATATCGTGCAGGACATTTTGCTGGCGGTGCATCTGAAGCGGCATACTTGGGACGCCAACGCGCCGTTCGCGCCTTGGCTGTTTGCGATCGCACGCAACAAGCTGATCGATGCGCTGCGCCGTCGCGGCCGCCGGATTTTCGTCAACATCGACGATTTCGCCGAGACCCTTCCGAGCGAGCCGGCCGCGGAGACCCTGCCGGCGAGCGAAATCGCGGCCCGGCTGCAGTCGCTGCCGGCGCGCCAGCGTGAGATCCTGCAATCGATCGCGGTCGAGGCCGCGTCGATCAAGGACACCGCGGCCAAATTCGCGATGAGCGAGGGCGCGGTGCGCGTGGCGCTGCATCGCGGGCTTGCCAGCCTCACCGCCAAACTACGGGAGCCGTGAGCATGGAAACCGATCAGCTGATTCGAAC
>DATNMT010000202.1:0-10099 GCA_035602495.1 Bradyrhizobium sp. | reverse complement strand
CAGGCGGCGCGGCTGAGCTTCTATATGTTCGGCGCCGATGAAGCGGAAAACGCCGCCGCCGTCGCCAACGTCGAGAGGATGTATCCCGACTTGCGGATCGTCGGGCGCTGCCATGGTTATCTCCCGGGCGACGCGCTGCGGGAAAAGGTCGACGAAATCAACGCGCTGGCACCGGACTATCTGTGGGTGGCGCTCGGCGTTCCCTACGAGCAGGCCTTCGTCGAGGAATTCACGCCGCGTCTGTCCAATGTTGGCGTCATCAAGACGTCGGGTGGGTTGTTTAACTTCCTGTCCGGAAGCCGGGCTCGCGCGCCGCTGTGGATGCAGCGGATCGGGCTCGAATGGGCCTGGCGAATCTGGCTGGAGCCGCGCCGATTGTTCTGGCGTTACCTCTCCACCAATCCCCGCGCGCTGCTCCTGCTGTTCAACCGGAGCGACGGCCCCGATCGCACGCCCCGAGGCTGACATGAGCGAGGCTCCGACCATTCTGGTCACCGGCGGGGCCGGCTACATCGGCTCGCATGGCTGCCGGGCGCTGCTGGCGGCCGGCTATCATCCGGTGGTTTTCGATAATCTTTCGACCGGGCACCGCGGCTTTGTCAGCGGCTCGCTGGTAGTCGGCGACCTCCTCGACAGGGCCGCGCTTGCCGGCGCCTTCGCCCGGCACGACATCGTCGCCGTCATGCACTTCGCGGCAGCGAGCCTGGTCGGCGAGTCGGTCGTCGATCCGCAGAAATATTACCGCAACAACGTGGTCGGCACGCTGACCCTTCTGGAAGCGATGCGCGAGGCCGGCTGCCATCGTCTGGTGTTTTCCTCGACCGGCGCGGTCTACGGCAACGCCGACAGCAAGGCGCTCCCCGAGAGCTATCCGTGCGTGCCGATCAATCCTTACGGCGCCTCGAAATGGATGATCGAACGGCTGCTCGCCGACTATCGCAGCGCCTACGGGATCGGGGCATTTTGCCTGCGCTATTTCAACGCCAGCGGCGCCGACGCCTCCGGCGACATCGGCGAACTGCGCGACAACGAAACCCATCTGATTCCCCGCGCCATGATGGCGCTGCAGGGCCACATCGCGGATTTCGCGGTGTTCGGCGACGATTACGACACGCCCGACGGCACCGCGATCCGCGACTATATCCACGTCACCGATCTGGCGGCCGCGCATGTCGAGGCGCTGAAACTGCTGATGCAAGGCCATTGCGGCGGCGCCTTCAATCTCGGCACCGGGGCGGGCTTTTCGGTGCGCCAGATTCTGGCCGCCATCGCGGTCGAGACCGGGCGCGAAGTGCCCCATGTGGTCAAGCCGCGGCGTCCGGGCGATCCGACCTATCTGGTCGCCGATCCCACCGCCGCGCGCGAGGTCCTGAAATTCCACACCCGCAATTCGGATCTCGCGACCATCATCCGCACCGCCTGGGCCTGGCATCAAAAGGCCCACCCGCTGAAAGCCGCGCCGTAAACCCGTTTTCCTGCTGCATTTGCGCGTTATGCGGCCCCTGCCGCAACCGCATGCACACGGGTGCCTTGCCACGCCGGAATGGGACCGGCTAGCATGCCTGACAATCAGATGAGCCTGCCCCAGTGCGAGCTCACCCGTGGAGGAAACATGAAAACCACAAACCGGCTCTGGCGGTATACTGCCATTCCCCTGACCTTCGCCGGCATGTTGAGCATCAGCTCCGCCGCCGAGCTCAATCCCGCCGCGGTGATCTACAAGCTGCCTGACCAGATTCCGTGGGGGCCGGTCAATGCAGCCGGCGCGCAAAACGCGGTCGTCGTCGGCGATCCGAACAAGCCCGGCTTCTATATGGTCTACAACAAATGGACCAAGGGTAACCATTTCAGCCGCCCGCACTTCCACCCCAACGACCGGTACATCGTCGTGCTTCAAGGCACGTGGTGGGTGGGGTCGGGACCGAAATTCGATCCCGCCAACACGACCCCGATGCCCGCCGGCAGCTTCGTCACCCATTTCGGCAAGCAGGTGCACTGGGACGGCGCCAAGGACGAAGACGCCGTTCTCCTGATCATGGGCGAAGGTCCGGCGACGGCAACGGCAGCGGAAGAAAAGTAAGCGCGCGATCGCGACTGATTCAGCGGACTTGAGTTGAACCGAAAGAGTCAGGTTGGAATATCGCGGCTTCGTGAGCACGCCTCCCCGAGGCCCATATGGTTGGTTTCACACGACCGCCCTGCGACGCCGGAATCATCCGCGCCACGCCGGCTTTTCCCGCCGGCCTTTCACAAAAGCGCAAACGCCTGACGCTGGCGGCGACGATCCTCGGATCGAGCATGGCATTGATCGATGGCTCGGTGGTGAATATCGCCCTGCCCGCCATCCAGCAGGCGCTGCATGCGGACGCCGCATCGACGCAGTGGATCGTCAACGCCTATCTGCTGCTGCTGGGGGCGCTGGTGCTGGTCGGGGGCTCGGCCGCCGATCTCTGCGGCCGCCGGCGGATTTTTGTTTCAGGCATTGCGGTATTCACCACGGCCTCGGTCGCCTGCGGACTTGCGCCCGACATCACCGTTCTCGTCATCAGCCGCGCGGTTCAAGGTCTTGGCGCGGCGCTGCTGACGCCGGCCAGTCTGGCGATACTGGGGGCGACTTTCGACGAGCACGAGCGCAGCCATGCGATCGGGTTATGGGCCGGTGCCGGGGCGCTGACGGCGGCGGCCGGCCCGGTGCTCGGCGGCTGGCTGGTCGATCAGGTGTCGTGGCGCGCGATCTTTCTGCTCAACGTGCCCCTGGCGGTTATCGCCGGCGGACTTGCGATGCTTTTTGTCTGCGAGAGCCGCGATCCCCAGGCAAGGTCGCTCGACTGGAAAGGCGCCGTCGCCGTCGCCGTCGGGTTGGCCGCGATCGCCTGGGGCCTGGGCGCGATTCCAGCATCGGGAATTCACGACAGGACCGTGCTCGGGGCGCTCGGAGCAGGAGCCGTTTTCCTGATATCCTTTGTCGCGATTGAGGCCCGATCGGATGACCGGGCGATGGTGCCGCTATCGCTATTCCGCGTGCGCAATTTTTCCGGCGCCAACGTATTGACGCTACTGCTCTACTTCGCGCTCGGCGGCGCATTGTATTATCTGCCGTTCGGTTTGATCCGGCTTGGCGGCTATGCCGCGACGCAAGCCGGCGCGGCGCTGCTGCCTTTTGCACTCATCATGGGATTCGGGGCGTCATTCGCGGGCGCGCTTTCTGACCGTTTCGGGCCGCGGCTGTCACTAACCGTCGGACCCGTCATCGCGGCCTGTGGGTTGGCGATGCTCGCCTTTGCCGATTTCACGGGACCTTATTGGGTCGGCGTGTTTCCCGCGATCTGCGTGCTCGCCATCGGCATGACCGCCACAGTTCCGCCCCTGACATCGACGGTGATGGCGTCCGTCGGCGACGCCCATGCCGGTATAGCTTCCGGCATCAACAATGCGGTCGCCCGGGTGGCCGGCCTGCTTGCGGTCGCGGCGCTTGGCGCAGTGCTGTTCGCAAGCTTTTCACATCAACTTGCCGGACCAGCGCCCGCGCCCACCAACGAAGTTTTGGATGCGGTGCTGGCCGGGCAGGCCGGCGGCCCTCGGAGCGCCATCGCCGCGTTCGACCGCGCGCTGCGCACGGTGATACTGGTGACCGCGCTCTGCGCCGCGCTTGGCGGCCTCGCCGGCTGGCTGTGGATCCGGCCGGATGGTCCGAGATCGGCCCGCTGAGACCAGCACGTCGCCTTGGCCGCAATCGCGAAGGCGCGTATCATGCCGCCTGGAGCAACCGATGCATCAGGCCGAAAATCTGCAATTCGAACGCCTGGTGCGCGAATTTGCGCAATGGCGCGCGGTCCCCGAGCCCGATCGATCGCCGGCGCCGGCCTGGTGGTGGGGTCCCGCCCTTGAAATGCGCGATGTGCGGCAGCCGATGCCGGCCGACTGGTGCGCCCGTCTGGAATTGCCTGTCAACTCATCGTTGGCCGATGGCGCGCGGGTCTTCCTCGATTGCCTCACCGATCAGACCTCGCTGCCCTGGCCCGGCGACTTTCCGGGCAACGCCAGGCATTGAGATCGTGTCCGACGATCAGCGCCGCGCGGCGGTATTTTTCTGCCTCGACCGCGGATCGGGTTTATCAGGCCCGGCATCTGCTGCCGGCTGCAGCGGCGGGGAGATCAGCTTGGGCGCGGACCGAAGCAGATCGGCCAATTGCTGCGGCGGCACCGGTTTGTTGAACAGATAGCCCTGCATCTCGTCGCAGGCGTGACGGCGCAGGAAGGCTTCCTGCTCGGCGGTTTCCACGCCTTCGGCGATCACGGTCATGCCCAGCGCCTTGCCCATGCCGATGATCGCCTGGGCGATGGCCTGATCCTCGGAATCGCTCGACAGGTCGCGGACGAAGGAGCGGTCGATCTTGATGGTGTCGATCGGAAACTGCTTCATCAGCGACATCGACGAATAGCCGGTTCCGAAATCATCGATCGCCAGACGGATGCCGCGGCTCTGGATGGCGTCGAGCACCTTGACCGCCCGGGAAACGTTGCGCATCACCATGCTTTCGGTGACTTCGAGCTGCAGCAATACCGGAGACATGCCGCTCGCCGCCAGCGCGTCGTCGATATCGTGCAGCAGACGCTCATCGACAAACTGCCGCGGCGAGAGATTGACCGCCATCGAAATCGGCAGCAGCCCGCGGCGCTGCCAGGCCATGTTCTGCGCGCAGGCTTCCTTCAGGACCCAGCGGCCGATCGGCACGATCAGTCCGGTTTCCTCGGCAAGCGGTATGAATTGCGCCGGCGGCAGCATGCCGTGATCGGGATGGGTCCAGCGCAACAACGCCTCGACGCCGGTGATCTGCCCCGTCACCATGTCCACCTTCGGCTGATAATGCAGCGCGAACTGATCGCGGTCCAGCGCGTGGCGCAAGGCGGTTTCCAGCGTCAGGCGCTCGATCGACTGGGCTTTGAAGGCTTTGTTGAAGAAACGGAAGCCGTTCTTGCCGTCTTCCTTGGCGAGATACATCGCCATGTCGGCATTCTTGGTCAGCGCCTGCACCTCGGAGCCGTCCGAAGGATACATGGCGATGCCGATAGAGGCCGTGGTGTGGCACTCGTGGCCGCTCAGTTGCAACGGCTGGCTGAGTACCGACAACAGATTGCCGGCGATGCGTTCGACGTGGTCGCGCTCGGCGGCTTCCTCGAGAATCACGACGAATTCGTCGCCGCCAAGCCGCGCCACGACGTCGCTTGAACGCAAGGTGCCGCGCAGCCGGTTGGCGATTTCCACCAGCAGGATATCGCCGGCATCGTGCCCCAGCGAATCGTTGATGATCTTGAACCGGTCGAGATCGATGAACAGCAGCGCAAATCGCCGCTGGTGGCGATGCGCCGCCTCGATCGCGTGACGCAGCAGCCCGTTGAACATTTCCCGGTTGGGCAGGTTGGTCAGGCTGTCGTGCGAGGCGAGATATTCGATGCGCTCGTCCGCCCTGGTCTTTTCGTCGGCGCGATCGAAATTGTCGAGCGCGAACGAAATGTTCTCGGCCAGTTTTGCCAGCAATTCCACCAGGTCATCGGTGAACACGCCTTCTTCGGCGGCGAGAAACAGCAGCACACCGACCGAATCGCCGCTTTTGCTCAGCAGGGGAAAGCCGGCACCGGATCGGGTTCCGCCTGCCTGTGCGAGGTTGTGCCAGTGCGCGGTTTTCTGATTGGTCAGAAAATCATTCATGATGCAGGGCGCCCCGGTCCGGAACGCCGTTCCGGTCAACCCGCGGCCTTCAGGGCGCTCCGCGGAGATGGCGAAGCGGGTGCTCCGCACCCGGGCGCTGTTTTCTCCTTTCGAGGCGGCAATCCGCAGGAATTCCTCGCCCGGTTCCGCCAGCGCGATCGTCGTGGAGGTGAATTTGCCGCCCAGCACGGCGGCGGCGCAGACCAGTTCGAACATCTCGGCCCTGGTCTTTGCCCGCATGATCGCTTCGTTGGTCGCGCTCAGCGCCGCGAACATGCGCGTCAGCCGTTCCTTTTGTTCCTCGGTTCTGGCCTTTTCGTCGGCGCGGTCGAAGTTGTCGAGCGCGAACGATACGTTTTCCGCCAGCCGTGCCAGCAGCTCCACCAGATCGCCGGTGAAGGCGTCCTGCTCGGCCGAGAGAAACAGCAGCACGCCGACGGCCTCGCTGCCATTTTTCAGCAATGGAAAACTCGCGCCGGACCGCGTGCCGTCCTCCCTTGCAAGCTGGTGCCAGTGCGCGGTTCGCTCATCGCCCAGGAAGTCGTTCATGATGCAGGGTTGCCGAGTGCGTAACGCGGTCCCGGACAAACCCCGGCCTTCGGGATCGTCGGCGGAGGTGGCGAAGCGGCGGTCCCGCAAGCGTTCGTAATTCAGGCCCTTGGTCGCAGCTATCCGGAGAAACTCGCCATCGGATTCGACAAGCGCGATGGTCGCGGAGGCGAACGTGCCCCCCAGAACCGCCGCCTGGCACACCAGTTCGAACAGCTGCGCCCGCGTCTTGACCCGCATGATGGCTTCGTTGGTGGCACTCAGCGCTTCGAGCATCCCGGCCAGACGCTCCTTTTGCCTTTCGGCTTTCGCCTTCTCGTCGACGCGGTCGAAGTTTTCCAGCGCGAAGGCGACATTTTCCGCGAGCCGCTGCAGCAGTTCGGTCAGTTCCGGCGTGAACGTTCCCTTCTCGAGGGAATTGAAAATGATCACGCCCTCGGCGCGATCGGCGTTGAGCAATGGCAATGCCGCGGACGCCTGCACCCTGCCGCGACGAGCCTTTTCATGCCAGGGCCTGGTCCGTTCGTCAGCCAGAAAGTCATTGCTGATGCAAGGCTGCCGCGTCCGGAACGCCGTTCCGGTCAGCCCGCGTCCTTGCGGCACGGAATCCGAGATTGCAAGTTCCAGACTTCTCATCTCATTGGCGTTTGGCCCATTCGAGGCAACGACGTGGAGGAATTCGGAATTGGCCGCGGCCAGCGCGATGGTCGTCGAACTGAACTTTGCGCCATGCACCGCCGCCTCGCAGACGAGTTCGAACAACTCCGACCGCGACTTTGCCCGCATGATCGCTTCGTTGGTGGCACTCAGCGCGGCGTACATGCGCGCCAGGCGCTCTTCGTGTTCATCAACGCTTGCCTTCTCGGCGGCACGGTCGAAATTATCCAGCGCGAACGAGACGTTCTCCGCCATTCGCGCCAGCAACGCGATGATCTCTTCATCCGCCGCCCAGGACTTGCTGACAAAGAACATCCATACGCCGATGCTCTTGCCGGCCTTGAGGAGCGGAAGCGCGACGCATGCCACGACGCCGGTCTCGCGTCCCACCTGCTGCCACGGCCGGCCCTGCGCCGAGTTGAGAATATCGTCGTTGATGCAAGGCTTCTGCGTTCGAAACGCATTCCCGCACACGCCGGTGCCATAGGCATTTTCGGAATCGATCGAGAACTGTGTCTTCGTAACCAGTTCGACGATTGCACCGGTTCCGGCGACCGGTTTCAGCCAGATCGAATCTGGCTCGCCGAGCAAGACCACCGCGGCGAGGGATTTTCCACCGTGAACGGCGGCATCGCAGACAAGCTGGTATAGTTCCAGGTCCGTCCTGGCGCGAAGAATTGCGTCGTTTGTAGCGCTTATCGCGCCGAACATGCGATTGAGCCGTCGCATCGCCCGCTCGCCGTCCTTGCGCGCGGCCTCGCGGTCGAAATTTTCGAGCGCATATGAGATGTTTGCCGACATCCGCTCGAGCAGCGATACGATCTGATCGTTGAGCGAACCGGCATCGCGCCGGGTGACCAGCAGCACGCCGACGCTGCGGCCGTTGCAGGTCAGCGGCAGTGCCGCCGCGGCGCCGACATGCGCCTTGTTGGCCCCTTCCCGCCAAGCCAGCGACCGCGCATCGTTCAGAAAATCATTGCTGAGGATCACCTTCTGGTCGCGAAAGGCCTGCCCGCACACCCCGGAACCCTCCGGCGTTCCAGCTTCGATCGAGATATCGATCTTGCGCAACCGAACGATGTCTTCGCCGAATCCGGCCGCAAACCGCAGCAGGCTGGTTCCCGGCTCCAGCAAAAACACCGCCGTGGCCAGGAAGTCCCCGCTGGAAAACGCGGCTTCACAGACCTGCCGGTACAGTTCTTCGGGTGATTTCGCGTACAGGATCGCTTCGTTGGTGGCACTCAGCGCCGCGAGCGTACGCGCGATGTTCGTCTCCAAGATGCTCGGCCCCCAGCGGCGGTTTTTGCAGCCCCGGGAGATTTATGCGCGGGGTAGGCCTAAGTGGCCGTTATGGACCGCAATAAGTTGCGATTCAGAGTAAACGGCATACCAACAAAAGCCGGGAAAACTCCGGAAAATGACGGATTCGTGGGCAACGTGATCGCCCGCTGACCGTCGAGGCGCCGCCTTCCGACGGGGAGCAACGGCACCTGCCCGCTGCATCGCACCGAAGATTTTGGCTGGAGGTCATTGCTAACCGGCGATGGCTTTGAGACCATGCGGGCGACCGACAACAAGCAAGACCCGCCTCCCCGCGCGGGCTCAGAGCCCTAGGGAAATCCCATGCCGATGGTGCAGGCCGACCGTCTCACGCGCATTGGCGCAGCGCTGCTCAGAGCTGCCGGCGCGTCGGACGAGGAGGCCGATGCCGTGGCGGTCGGCTGCGTCAACGCCAACCTCGCGGGCCACGACTCGCACGGGGTGATCGCGATCCCGACCTATATCGATCGCATCAAGGTCGGGCATATCGTGCCGGGCGCGAAGTGGACCATCGTGCAGGAAACGCCGACCACGACCGTGGTCGACGGCCATTGGGGCTTTGGGTTTTATGTCAACGCCAAGGCCATGGCGCTGACCATCGAGAAGGCGAGGACCGCCAACGTCGCCGCCTGCACGGTGTTTCGGCAGAGCCATGTCGGACGGCTCGCCGCCTATCCGATGATGGCGATGCGCGAAGGCATGATCGGGATTGCCACCGCCGATTCCGGCCGTTCGCCCAAGCACGTCGCCCCGTTCGGCGGCCGCGAGGCCCGGCTCGGCACCAACCCGATTTCGATCGCGGTGCCCTCGGACCTCGAGGCGCCGTTCTATCTGGACATGGCGACCTCGGCGGTGGCGGCCGGAAAGATCCAGCTTGCGGCCGCGCGCGGCGAGGAAATCCCGACCGGCTGGATCGTCGACAGCGAGGGGCGGCAGACCACCGACCCCAAGCAATTCCGCAAGGGCGGCGCGCTGCTGCCGCTCGGCGGCAGCGAAGGCTACAAGGGAAGCGGTCTGGCGGCGATGGTCGAGGTGCTGTGCGGGCTGCTGACAGGGCTCGGCTTCGGCGTCGAGCCCACCGGGCGGCATAACGACGGGTGCTTCATGGCGGTGTTCAATGTCGCCGCCTTCCGCCCCTTGAAGGATTTCAAGAAAGAGGTCGCCGAGTTCGCACGCTATCTCAAGGCGACGCCACCCTCTGAAGGCTCGACCGGCGTGTTCTATCCCGGCGAGGTCGAATATCTCCGCGAGCAGCAGCGCAAGGCCTCCGGCATCGACGTCGAGGACGCGACCTGGGACAAGTTGCGCGCGCTCGCGGCCGAATACAAATTGGCCGCCGCGCTTGACCTCAAGTGACATCGCATCCGGCCCGCACAGGGAGAGCAGCATGACACGGCAAATGGTGATGGTCGGCTTCCTGCAGGCGCAGAACTGCACCAACCTGCCGAGCTCCTGGCGGCATCCGGAATCCCGCGACGACTCGATGTCGGCGGATTACTACCAGGAGATCGCCCGGATCCTCGAATCCGGAAAATTCCATATGGCGTTCTTCGACGATCGCCTGGCGATGCCGGATCGCTACGGCAACGATCATCGTCACACCGTCGAATACGGCATCCGCTGCGTCAAGATGGATCCGATCGTGGTGCTGACCACGATGGGAATGGTGACCGAGAAACTCGGCCTCGCCTCGACCTGCTCGACCACCTATTTCGAACCGTTCGACGTCGCCCGCCGCTTTGCCACCCTCGATCTGATGACCGGCGGCCGCGCCGCCTGGAACGTGGTGACCTCGGTCAATGACGGCGAGGCCCACAATATGGGCCGCGATCACCATCTCGAACACGACCCGCGCTACGACCG
>DATNMT010000198.1:0-7420 GCA_035602495.1 Bradyrhizobium sp. | reverse complement strand
CGAACCGCCGCCTCGCTCGAATGCTCCAAGGAAGCCGATGCCAAGAACGTCCACGGCAAGGAGCGCAAGAAGTTCATGTCGGAATGCAAGAAGGCCGCAAAGGACGCCGCCGCCAAGCCGAAGACGTAAGCGGCTTAGTCGTCAAAGCTGTCATCACCCGCCCTCGGGCGGCGCGTTGCGCCGACCCGATAGCGGGTATGATGGGTAGCGTTACGACTTCGGCTTGGCGGCGGCGTCCTTGGCGGCCTTCTTGCACTCGGACATGAACTTCTTGCGCTCCTTGCCGTGGACGTCCTTGGCATCGGCTTGCTTCGAGCATTCGAGCGAGGCTGTGCTGCGCGGCTTTTCGGCCTTCTTTTCCGCCGGCGCCATCTTCTCCGCCGGCGCCATCTTCGTGGCAGGCGCGGGTGCGGGCGTCGTGGTTTGGGCGAATGCGGAGCTGATCAGGAAGAGGGAGGCGAAGGCGGCCGCGGCCGCGCGGGAAGAGATCGTCATCATGGAAGCACCTCGGGTTGAAGAGGGGCGCACGGTCGCGCCGCAATGCTGAACCGTGGATGAATGGAGCCGGTTGAACGGTGTTTTTGCGGCTAGGATGTTTTGTGTGCGCGACCAGGAAATTTTGTGCAACGCGCGATAGCTCGTTGTCACCCGCCGTCGCTAGGCTAGGATAGGGGCGTTAAGATCGTCATGCCCCCAGGGAGACCAAGGATGACCAATCAAGCAAAATTATTGTGCACTCTTGCGGTGACGGGTATCGCCGCGCTCGCGCTGGTAGCGCCCGCGCAAGCCCTGACCAGGCAGGAATGCAGTGCGAAATATCAGGCTGCCAAGACCGCCGGAACGCTTGCCGGCCAGAGCTGGAACGACTTCCGCAAGGCCCAGTGCGCCGCCGACGCCGCCGCCACGCCTGCGGCCGCACCTGCGGCTGCCCCCGCCGCGCCGGCCGCCCCGAAAGAGGCGAAAAAAGAAGCCGCGCCTGCGGCAGCCCCGGCTGCTCCAGTGCCGGTGGGTAACGCGGTATTCCCGTCCGCCGTGGATCCAAAATACGCCAAGGAAAAACCGGGCCTGGCGCGTGAACATACATGCGCCGACCAATGGAAGGCCAATAAAGCCGGCGACACCACAGGTGGCATGAAATGGAATGCGAAGGGTGGCGGCTACTACAGCGAGTGCAATAAACGGTTGAAGGGTTAAGCTTGGTTCGACGCTGCGGCAGGCCCGGGTCGAACTTGCCCGGGCCTGTTGGTCGGTCAAAGCTGCCCGAACAAGATTGCCGGGTTCGAGCCGTCAATTTCATGAGGAACGGCATGCGAAAAATTTGCTGGAATATGATTGCTTTAATCGTCCTTATCCTGCTTTCCCAGGCAGCGTCAGCGGCGCTGGATGGTCGCGTGGCGAAGGTTGTCGGCAATTTGGCCTATCGAAGTGTACCGCAGCTCGACGATCCGGAAAGCGATGCGAGATTGATGCCGGGCATCTTGCGGGATTTCAGCGCAGCCGTGAACGATGGAGGCGCGGAGCTCGATTTGGGCAAGGCGAGCGTCGACCGTGTGGCCCAGGCCGGTGTGCCTGCGGCGCCCGCAGCGACCCTGCCTCAGGATTCGAACGGACCGAAAGACCAATCGTCGCCACCAATTGCTTCGCCGCCTAATCCTGTATCGACCAACGAAGTCGCAAGACCTGCGCCAACGGTCCCGGGATGCGCGCTGCGATATCTGGCTGCGGAACTTGCCGAGGACCTGAAGGGGCGCAAATGGAAGGAGTTTCGCCAGGAGGAGTGTGGAGCAAGCACTACGCTTGCGGTGTTTCCTTCGACGATTGCGCCGAAATACTCCGGAGAAAAACCGGACAAGGCGCGGATGCTCACTTGTGCGGATCAATTCGCGGCCAACAAGCCGACGAATGGAAACGGTGGCTTGAAATGGATCGAAAAGAGTGGCGGCTACTATAGCGAGTGCGTCGTTCGCCTGAAGGGGTGAGCTTGCTTCCGGCGCGGCTGGACTTGGGCCTGCATCCGGCAATTGACAAGCCTGCGCCGGGATCGCCTGATAGCGGAAGTTTTCCGCGCGCGGGAAGCGCCGATGATCGCAAGCTTCAGCCTCATCCTGTTGTGTCAACTGGCCGGGGAAGTCATCGTGCGCGGTCTGTCGCTGCCGATGCCGGGTCCGGTGGTCGGGCTTCTGCTGCTGCTGGTGTTGCTGCTGGCGCGCGACCGCTTCAAGGCTCTCGCGCGCGGGCCGTTGCACAACGACGGCGTGGAGAATGTCAGCCGCGGCCTGCTCGAAAATCTGTCGCTGCTGTTCATCCCGGCCGGCGTCGGCGTGGTGCAGAAGCTCGAGCTCATCGCCGCGCACGGCATCGCTGTATTGGCCGTGCTCGCGATATCGGTGGTGCTGACGCTGCTGGCGACGGCGGCGACTTTTGTTCTCGCCAGCCGCCTGTTGACGCGCGGACGGACCGGGCCATGAACGAAAACCCGTTTTCGCTGTGGGTTTTTCTGTCGCAGTCGCCGCTATTGTGGCTGACCGTGACGCTCTTGACCTATGCGGTCGCCGACGCGGTGTCGCTTGTGACCGGTCGGCATCCGCTCGCCAATCCGGTGCTGCATTCGATCTGGATCATCGGCGCCTTCCTGCTGCTCACCGGCACCTCCTACACCACCTATTTCGCCGGCGCCCAGTTCGTGCACTTCCTGCTCGGGCCGGCCATCGTGGCGCTGGCGGTGCCGCTCTACGAAAACCGCAAGGTGGTGGTGGCCGCGATCCTGCCGATGCTGGCGGCGCTGGTGGTGGGCTCGGCGACCGCGATTTTCTCGGTGATGCTGCTGGCGGAGGCCGCCGGGCTGCCGCGCGTGGTGGTGTTGTCGCTGGCGCCGAAATCGGTCACGGCGGGCGTCGCGATGGGCATCAGCGAATCCCTGCACGCCGATCCGTCGCTGGCGGCGGTCGCGGTCGTCATCACCGGCATCATGGGCGCGATCGTCGTCACGCCCTTGATGAACCGGCTGGGGATCGCGGATTTTCGCGCGCGCGGATTCGCCGTTGGGATCGCCGCCCATGGCATCGGCACCGCACGCGCCTTTCAGGTCGACGCCGTCGCCGGCGTGTTCGCCAGCATCGCCATGAGCCTCAACGCGCTCTTGACCTCGTTCCTGGTACCGCTGGCGGCGACGCTGCTGCTGCGCTGATCCTGCTTGCAGTTTTCAGGCGGTCACCCTAGAGATTTGCGCAAATCCTCGGGGGGCTAGCGGCAGGCGAGGTGACGGCCTTTTATGATCTCCATGATGCAGGGCGTGCTTGGGCTGGCATCGGGAGCGCTGGTCGGATTTTCGCTTGGGCTGGTCGGCGGCGGCGGCTCGATCCTGGCGGTGCCGCTGATGGTCTATGTGGTCGGCGTGCCCGACCCGCATGTGGCGATCGGCACCAGCGCCATCGCGGTCGCCGCCAACGCCGCGGTCAATCTGTCCAATCATGCCCGCGGCGGAACCGTGCGCTGGTCCTGCGCGCTCACCTTCGCGGCGGCGGGAATCATCGGCGCGTTTATCGGCTCGACGTTCGGCAAGATGCTGGACGGCCAAAAACTGCTGGCGCTGTTCGCGCTGTTGATGCTGGTGATCGCGGTGTTGATGCTGAAGACGCGGTCGCGGGTCGGCCTGCCCGACGTGCAGATGGACTGGTCCAACATGCCGGCCATCGTCGGGCTCGGGCTTGCGACCGGGATGCTGTCCGGCTTCTTCGGTATCGGCGGCGGATTTTTGATCGTGCCGGCCTTGATGCTGGCGACGGGCATGTCGATCATGAACGCGGTGTCCTCGTCGCTGGTCGCGGTCACCGCGTTTGGCCTCACCACTGCCACCAGCTACGCCTGGTCCGGACTGATCTCCTGGGGTCTGGCAGGACTGTTCGTCGCGGGCGGCGTCGGCGGCGGATTGATCGGCTCGCGCCTGGCGCGGCTGATGTCGGCGCGCCGCGGCTTGCTGAATATCGTCTTCGCAGCTGTCATTATCGCCGTGGCGCTTTATATGTTGGCGCGAAGCTTGCCCCTATTGCCGGCCGGGAGACCAGAGAATGACCCAATCGATCGATCCGGCCCGGCGATATCGGGCACGCACCAGGCGCGAGGCGCTTGGCTTGCTCGGCGCCGGTGCCGCCATGCTTGGCCTCGAAATCGCGCCAAACCCGGCGCTCGGCCAGGGCGGCGACGACCCGGTGCTGACCGAAGCGCTGGTGTTGCGCGATTCGGATATCCCGGTTGCGGGCAATCCCAACGGCGACATCACCATCGTCGAATATTTCGACTACCAGTGTCCGTATTGCCGCAAGGTCGAGCCGGAGCTGCGGCAGGTGGTGCAGGACGACGGCAAGGTCCGTCTGGTGCTGAAGGACTGGCCGATCCTGGGGCCGGTCTCGGTGGTGGCGTCGCGGATGGCGCTGGCGAGCAAATACCAGGACAAATTCATTCAGGCCCACGACGCGATGATGGGCGTCAACTCGAGGCTGACCGAGCCGCGCATCCGCGAGTTGCTCGCCGGCGCCGGCATCGACGTCGATCGCCTCAACCGCGACCTCGATGCCAATGCGAAGGCGATCGACGCGATCCTGGCGCGCAACAACGATCAGGCCACAGCCTTCGGCTTCAACGGCACGCCGGCCTTCATCGTCGGCAAGTTCCGGGTGCCGGGCGCATTGACCATGGCGCAGTTCGATCAGGCCATCGCCGATGCGCGTAAGGCCGCGGCGGCAAGGAAGAAATAGCGGCGATCCAGGCGGTTATTTCGACGACAGCCTGATCCAGTCTTCATGGGCGCGCGTCTTCAGCGCGTGCCAGTCGGTAGCCGCGACGTCCCAGTTGACGATGGTGCGGCCGGCCTGCGCTGCCTGACCGTTGGCGACCGTCGAGGTCTGCATCGAGTCGTAGCTGTAGACGGCCGCGACCAGCAGCAGCGCGCCCAAAATCATTCCCAGAAAAACGCGCATGGCAATCCTCCGATGAGCGCGAACAACACGGCTGAGCGTAAATGGTTCCATGTAAAAGAAATCATCAGGCGTCGGGGCTCAACGGGCAGTCGCCGTCTTCGCAGCCGGTGGCGAAACGGCCGCGGAAGTTACGATATTGAGCGATTTGAGCTCATCCGGCTTGAACACGAACAGGCTGTCGTGCGGAGTCTCCATGGCATGCACCCAGACCTGCAGGCTGACGCCCATGTCGCCAAGGTAGCGCTGGCAGCGCGCCGAGATGGTTTGCCCAACGCTCATCTCATCGCGGGGAGGGACGTTGGCGGCCGAATGCATCGCCGCGACCTGATGGACGCCGATCGTTGCCTTTTCGCCGGCGCGTCGCTCGACGCCGCCGGCAAACACCAGCGGGCACGACGATACACAGGATTTTCCCGGCTCGACTTCGGTGGCGAATCGCTTCGCGCGAATGAGCTGTCCCATCGCCAGCGCGTCGGACACCGAGCCCCCCGGCGAATTCAGCACCACGGTCTTGATGTATTCGCCGTGTCTTTCGGACTCTGCCGCAAAATCTTGCGACGTTTCGGGGGTGATGGTGCCGGTTGCCATCAATCGGCCGCCGCCCACCAGCTCGAACGTCATCGGTTTCGCCAGCGCGCCGTCCGGCCGCGGCAACGGCACCAGCCGCTTGTCGCCGCCCGGCAGCAATGGCGCAAGGATCGAGGGGACCAGGTTGGGAAGTTTCAGCGCGGGCCGATCCTCCCGAATCTCCGCCGGTGTCGCGGTCGCGGGGTCGGGATAGACGATCCATCCATTGATGCTGGCGAGATCGACCGCGAGCACGCCGATCACGACCAGGACGGCGCCGCGGAAAATCCAGCGCAGAATGAGTTGTTCGGCATGCTCCGCCAGCCAGTCATGAACGCGCTGCTGCATCGTGGAGGATGGTGGCACGGCGACGCTATTTGGTATGCCGCGCCGCAGGCAGCGTGGTGACGTTTTCGTCTGCTGCCGCCGCGGGTCCGGCGACCGCCTCGCCCTGCGCTCTTGCGCCCTGCACTTCCCCGACCTCGCGCGCTATTCGTAACGCTGCGACCAGCTCGCCTGCCGTCATGTCGGAGGCGCTGAAGGCGGGGAGCCCTTCGCGCCTGATCGCTGCGTGCACCACGCAAAGTATCAGCACCAGCACCGCCGGCATCAGATCGATCGAGATCGCGCCCGCCCAGCTCGGGATGAAATCGCCGGCGTAACGCAGCACCGCTTCGGCGGGTGACAACGTCTGGAACCGCATCGGCTCGACCTTGGGCATCGCCAAAATTTTATCCGCGGCGGCCGAGAGAGATGCGGCTTGCGCGCCGATCGAGCTCTCCACCTTGCCGACCACGGCGGTCTGGCGATCCGCCAGATCGGTCGTGCGGCCGCCCGCGGCAGGCGCGATGAAGCTGGACGATAATGTCGCGGCGGCGCGCTTGACCGCCGGCGCCACTGAAGTTTGCTGCAGATTGGCAATCACACCCATCAGCGTCAGCGACTCGGCGGCCAATGCATCGCTGCGCGCCGAAATCGGCCCGCGGTCGGAGATCAACTCGCGCATTTTGGCAAGACTCTTGCTGCCCTGCTCGTACAGCGCCGAGACGCGTTTGTCCGAAGCCTGGACTTGCTGGCCGAGACCGTCGAGCTGCCCGGACATCTGCGTCAGGAGCTGCACCACGGTGCCGGATCCGGCGGTGCCGGTCAGCGAGCCGGCGCGCTCGGCGTCGGCGAGTTTCGCAAAACGCGACGACGCCAGCTGGATATCCGGCAACAGTCCCTGCGCGGCGATAGCGTTGGTATTCGCGGTATCGAGATCGCGGGTGTAGTCCTGCACGGTGATCGCGAGATGCTGCTGGATCGCGGCCGCACCGGCCAGCGCCGAGGCGTTGAGCCATGACGACATAGCCACGATCATCAGCGAACCCAACAGCATGCAGCCGAACATCAGGCCGCGGCCGCTGCGAAAGCTCACATGCGGCATGAAATGCATCAGGAACACCCAGAACGCGTAGATGCCGACCGAGACCGCGACCGAATAGATCACCGCCGCAAACAGCACCATGCCCGGGCTGCCGTTCAGCAATTCGCGGACACCGAGATAAGTATAGACCCCCGCCGCCAGCGCAAGGATCGCGGTGGTGAGCTTTAGCGTGCCTTCGAGGCGGCTGACGCCTTTCGACAGCAGCACTGAAGCAGATGAGCGCGGAGGCAGGGGCTGCGAGGCGACGGCATCGGTCGGGGGCATGAGAATTCCATCCGGTTGAGGAATGACTGAACAGCGCCCCCGCTGCTCGCGTAAGTGCCTTAGCAGGTAGATTCGGACGAGATTATGTACAACCGGCTAGTATGGCATTTCACGGAGGCTTGAAACAGCCGTGAGCAAGGCATCAGTGTGCGGGTTAGCCGTCCGGCGGATGATCGACGGCCAGGTG
>DATNMT010000247.1:0-3708 GCA_035602495.1 Bradyrhizobium sp. | reverse complement strand
CCTGAAACACGTTCTTCGCCAAATCCAACCCAATCGTGCTAATCTTCGTCATGGACGGTCCCCTTGTCTGGTCGAATCAACACCACCAGTCTGGCACACTGATGCCGTCGGGGGCCGTCCACACCATCTTTGCGAGGAGCGCGCCGACGAAGTAAAATGACGACGTCTGCCGTCGAAATGACTCAATGCTCGCCAATATCGGGCGCGGCAGCAGCGCCGGAATCCGGCAGTCATCCTGTCCAATTCGCCTTCAAACCAAAAAGCAAAAAGGGGAACCGCGCCATGGCCAGAACCGATCTCCGCTATCTGCCCCAGCACAATCCCTGCGCCCAATGCGGCAAGCCGATCTCGGCCCCGGAGTGGATCGAGAGCGGCCCGCGCTGCACGTCCTATCTCTGGCGCTGCTGGGCCTGCGACTACCAGTTCGAGGCGGTGGCGTATTTCGAGGAAGAGGAAACCGCCCTCGCGGCTTAGCCCTTCCTTTTGACGCGATCTTTTCACGCGAACCGGCATCCACCCCGCTATCCAGATGCGGGGCAGCCTTCGCTTGACAACGCTTTGAAGGGAACTCCTTCGCCGGCCTGACGTTGGTTTCGCGCATCGACCCAACAGGAGGGGACCGATGACCGACGTCATGACAAAACCGCACCAGCTGATCGCGAGCGATCGGGTCGAGGGCACCGCGGTGCGACGGCCGAACGGCGACAAGATCGGCCACGTCGAACGGCTGATGATCGACAAGATCAGCGGCCAGGTGTCCTACGCGATCCTCAGCTTCGGCGGCTTCCTCGGCATGGGAACCAACCTGCTGCCGCTGCCCTGGGCGCGGCTTCGCTATAATCCGAAGTTCGAGGCCTATGAGCTCGACATCGACGACGAAGAGCTCCGCCGCGCGCCGTCATTTCGCGCCGACATGGATTTCGATTGGGGCGACCGTTCGCAGGAAGCCGAACTGCATCGCTATTACGGAATACCGCCATACTGGGGCGGGTTCTGATGGCGCATTGAGATTGCGCGCGGAGCAGCATTGATGATGAGTCGCGTGCGTCGCAGCGTTCCGCGGAACCGGATTGCCTGGAACCGCGGCCGGTGAAAATCGCTGCCGCGGCCGGGAACGGCGACCGCCATCGCGGGTTCTCTCCCTATCGATTTCTTGATCAGGGAGAAACACATGTTAGCGAAATATATCACGACCGGTTTGGTTGCTTCAGCGTTGCTTGCCACCGTTGCATCAGCGCAAACGCCGACCGCGACCACCGACCGCAACAACGCGGCGGCGCCGGCATCGAGCGTGTCGTCTCAGGGTGAATGGCGCGCGTCGAAGATCGTCGGCCTCGGCGTCTACAACGACAACAATGAGAGCATCGGCACGATCAACGATCTGTTGATGGACAAGAGCGGGAACATCAAGGTGGCGGTGCTTAGCGTCGGCGGCTTCCTCGGCGTCGGCTCGCATTATGTGGCGATTCCCTACGAGAAGCTGAAATTCGTCAACGAGCCGGTCGCCTATACCGGCGCGTCGAATGCCCCGGCCAACCGTCCGGCGTCATCGACCACGACCGGCACCGCGTCGACCACGACGCCTGCGACCGCCTCGAAGCCCAATCCGTGGTATCCGGACCACGCGGTGTTCAACGCCACCAAGGACGAACTGACGGCGATGCCCGAGTTCAAATATTCGACGTAAGGCAATATCCGAACTGAACGGCTGAACTAACTAACGAGCGCGCCCGGTTTTCGCCGGGCGCGCTTTGCTTTCGGTGACTTGCGGCTTTCGGCGCTGATCTTGCGATGTTAGGCTCGCCGCTGGCAGGAGGCACCTGCCTCCTGCCTAACTACCGAACGGGAGGACGAGATATGACTGAGAGCGTCTACAAGGTCATTGAGCTGATCGGTACCAGCAAGGAGTCGTGGGAAAAGGCGGCCGCGGCGGCGGTCGAACGGGCCGGGAAAACGCTGCGGGACCTTCGTGTCGCCGAAGTCGTCAAACTCGACGTGCAGCTCGACGCCAAGGGCAAGGTCGAAGCCTACCGCGCCAAGCTCAACGTCTCGTTCAAATACGAGGACTGACGAAGTGCCTTACCTCGCCCCGCTTGCGGGGAGAGGTCGCCCGGCGAAGCGTAGCGAAGACGGGCGGGTGAGGGGGATTCTCCGCGAGTCAAATGCGCGAATAGAGCCCCTCACCGATGCATTGCATCGGCTATCTTCCGTCAAGGACGGCGGCCATGGGCCGCCTTTGCCCTCTCCCCGCGAAGAGCGGGGCGAGGGAGAGGAACATTTCAATTCGTCTTCGCCAGCGGGCAGCCGCCCTTGTCGAGCGGGCGGAACGCCTGGTCGCCGGGCACGGTGGCGATCAGCTTGTAGAGATCCCATTCGCCCCTGGATTCCTCCGGCTTCTTCACCTCGAACAGGTACATGTCGTGGACCATGCGGCCGTCGATGCGGATCTTGCCGTCATGGGCGAAGAAGTCGTTGATCGGCATCGCCCGCATTTGCGCCATCACCTTCGGCGCTTCATCGGTGCCAGCAGCCTCGATCGCCTTCAGGTAATGCATGGTCGCCGAATAGAGGCCGGCCTGGATCATGCTCGGCATATGCCCGACCTTGTCCATGAAGCGCCTCGAGAAGGCCCGGGTCTCGTCGTTCATGTCCCAGTAGAAGGCATCGGTGACCATCAGGCCCTGGGTCGCCTCGAGGCCGAGCGCATGGGTGTCGGTGATCTGCATCAACAGCGCGATCATCTTCTGGCCGCCCTGGATGATGCCGGATTCCGCCGCCTGCCTCAGCGCGTTGGTGGTGTCGCCGCCGGCATCGGCGAGCGCGATGACCTTGGCCCCGGAGGCCCGGGCCTGCGGCAGAAACGACGAGAAGTCGGAAGCGTTGGGGGGATGGCGGACGTCGCCCAGCACCTTGCCGCCGGTCTTCCTGACGACGTCGGCGGCATCGCGCTCCAGCGCGACGCCGAAGGCGTTGTCCGCGGTGACGAAGAACCAGGTGTCCTCGCCGCGCTTGACCATCGCCTTGCCCGCGACGTTGGCGAGCGCGTAGGTGTCGTAGGTCCAGTGCACCGTGTTCGGCGTGCAGGCGGTGCCGGTGAGATCGGAGCTGCCGCCGCCGGAATTGATGTTGACGCGGTTCTTCTCGCGCGTCAGCGCGGAGACCGGCAGCGCCACCGACGAGGTCGGCACGTCGAAGATCGCGTCGACTTTCTCGTTGTCATACCATTTGAGCGCGATGGTGACGCCGACGTCCGGCTTGTTCTGATGGTCGGCGGCGATCACCTCGACCGGCTTGCCCTTCACCTTGCCGCCGTAATCGGCGACCGCCATCTGCACGGCGGCCAGCGAGCCCTTGCCGGACGCGTCGGCATACATGTCGGTGAGCACGCCGATCTTGACGACGTCGTCGGAAATCTGCGCATTCGCGGCTGCCGCGGAAGCGGCCAGCGCGATGCCGGCAGCGAGCGCGGCTGCAAGTGACTTCATCGTCCTTCCCTTCGCTTTGTTGTTGAGGGCTTCGGTCGAGGCGTTCGTTCTATCCGGCTTGGCCGGTGCCCGTAAAGCCCGGGCGCCGGGGGAATATCGGGCGCGGCTGTTGTTCCCTTCCCTCTCCCCGCTCTTCGCGGGGAGAGGGTTGGGGTGAGGGGCTCTTTCCGCGAACGCTGAATTCGCGACGGCATTGTGCCATGCCCTCACCCGAAATTCCCCG
>DATNMT010000193.1:0-2782 GCA_035602495.1 Bradyrhizobium sp. | reverse complement strand
TTTCGTACCCTTAAACGCCGCAAATGGACCACCATTGAGCCAGCGCAATCGTTCCGCGGCCTTCGAACTCCCGGAAGAAATGCCCGATCGGCAAGCCATGCGCTACTGCATCACGATCATCTTCGGGCGCCGAATATTCCCCGGGAATGTCTCCCCCAAAGTGGGGTTAATACCTGCGGCTGGAAGGACCGCACACTTGGAACTCAGGAGGCATGCATGATCGGCTCTGCTATCAGACTTGTGACACTGGCCATGTATCTAGCAGCGCTGGTCGCGGCGCTGCCGGTCATTCCGGTGTTTGCCGCTGGAGGCGGTGGTGGTCCTCCTGGGGAAGACATCATGCGCCCCTCTCTCCCGCCGGCGCAGGGCAGCAAAGCTACCCACACCACCCACGGAACCAAGAAGAAGCCCAACAAGCAGTCGCTGTTCGACGACCCCGCCTTTGCCAAGCGGTATCGCGAAGCCTATTCGACGATCTATGACCGCAACGAATATGCAGCCGCGATCGAGCAGCTGAAGGCGCTCGGCCACGACGAGCATCCGAATGTGGCCAATCTGATCGGTTATTCCTACCGCAAGCTCGGCGACTACAAGCTCTCGCAAGTGTGGTACGAGCGCGCGCTGCAAGCCGATCCGAACCACGTCTTGACCTGGAACTATTACGGCCTGTGGCAGATCGAGCAGGGCAACCGCGACCAGGCGCAATATCACTTGAGCCGGATCGCCGCGATCGGCGGAACCGATTGCGCCGAGTACAGATCCCTGGCGGCGGCGCTCGAACAGCCGCCCGGCACCTTCCTGGTGTACTGATTTCTGCAATCGCGACTCGGCGGGCGCGTCTCGCTCTTGACGCGCCAGCGCCTCGCAACGCGCCATGCTTGCGGTCCTGGATCGCCCCGCAAGAGTCCGCGTTTCGCGTCTAGCCTTGCGGCTTCGAATCCTGCGCGGCGCCTGTGGCGCGGGTCCGGAAATAGTCCAGCACGAAGAGGCGAATCGCGGACGACAAATTGCCCTGCTGGCGATTGCTGTCGATCTCGCCGACCAGCTCGGACAACGTCATGTCGCGCATTCCGGAGATCTCCTTCATGCCGTTCCAGAACGCCTCTTCGAGGCTGACGCTGGTCTTGTGACCGGCGACGACGATCGAGCGCTTGACGACCGGCGACTTCATGGCGTGTCCTCGCCGTCGATCCGGTGCTGATCCAGCAGCTCGCGGGCGCGCTTGCTGCGTTGCTCGTCCTCGGCGCGTTCGGATTTGGTCCGACCGAACCGCGTTCGGTTGGCGTCGGCCTGTTTGGCGGACTGCTCGCGCTCGGCCCGTTTCCTAAATCGCTTCAGGTTGACCACTTCCCCCATGCCAGCCTCCATCATCTAACCAGTTTGGGGCGTATGAAATTTTCACAAGGGCGTAAGCAATCGCGCTGGGCGTCAGCCTGCTCGGTGGTCATCGAGAAATCCCCGTCAAAAGCCCTCTGATAACGTCAAAAAAAGTATATTCCGCTCTGCGGAAACGAAATAGTTTGTGCTCCTAGCACGCTCAAGCGGAACGGCGATAGCTGATCGATCTTATTCTTTAGGCGTTATCTCGCATAATCATTTCTCGGCTCGTAAATTCCCGGGGCTCGCGGTGACCGGCGATCAGCCCGGATGCGTTATTTTGCCCGGCTGCACCAGCCGGTCAAATTCCGAATCCGAAACAAAGCCAAGCCGTACCGCCTCTTCCTTCAACGTCGTTCCGCGGGCGTGCGCCGTTTTGGCGACCTTCGCGGCGTTATCGTAGCCGATTTTCGGCGCGAGCGCGGTCACCAGCATCAGCGAGCGCTCCATCAATTCCCGGATCCGCTTTTCGTCGGCGCGTATGCCCACGACGCAATGTTCGGTGAACGACCTGACGACGTCGGACAGCAGTTGGATGGAATGCATCATACAATATGCCAGCACCGGCTTGTAGACGTTCAGCTCGAAATGCCCCTGGCTGCCGGCAACCGTGATGGTGGTGTGATTGCCGAACACCTGGCAGCAAACCATCGTCACGGCCTCGCTTTGTGTCGGGTTGACCTTGCCCGGCATGATCGAGGAGCCCGGTTCGTTTTCCGGCAGGATCAGTTCGCCAAGACCCGAGCGCGGACCCGAGCCAAGCAGGCGGATATCGTTGGCGATCTTGAACAGGCCGGTCGCCGCCGAATTGATCGCGCCGTGCACGAAGACGTAGGCGTCGTTGGAGGCCAGTGCCTCGAACTTGTTGACGGCGCTGGTGAAGGGCAGCTTTGTCAGTTTGGCGGCGTGCCGGGCGAACGCCTTGGCGAATTTCGGTTTGGAATTGAGGCCGGTCCCGACCGCGGTGCCGCCCTGCGCCAGCGGGTAAAGGTCCTTTACCGCCACGCTCAGCCGCCTGATGCCGCTCTCGACCTGCGCGGCGTAACCGGAAAATTCCTGACCGAGCGTCAGCGGCGTGGCGTCCTGGGTATGGGTACGGCCGATCTTGACGATGTGGGCGAAATCCTTCTCCTTTTTGCGCAGCGCGCCGAGCAGCTCGCCCAGCGCCGGAATCAGATCGGCGGTGATGCGCATCGCCGCGGCGATGTGCATGGCGGTCGGGAAAGAGTCGTTCGACGACTGGCTCATATTGACGTGATCGTTGGGGTGAACGGGCGCCTTGGCGCCGCGCTTGCCGCCCAAGAGTTCGTTGGCGCGATTGGCGATCACCTCGTTGAGGTTCATGTTGGTCTGGGTGCCGGAGCCGGTCTGCCAGACCACAAGCGGAAAATGATCGTCGAGCTTG
>DATNMT010000187.1:0-9194 GCA_035602495.1 Bradyrhizobium sp. | reverse complement strand
GAGGCGGTCAGATGTTCGAGCCTGTCCTCGATCCATTTGACGGGACGCCCCGCCGCGCGCGCCGCCGCGGCGATCAACACGATATAGGGGAAGATCCCCTGCTTGACCCCAAAACTGCCGCCGGAATCCGGCGGCGTTCGCAATCGCAAGCGATTTCCCGGAACACGCAGTGCGCGGGACAACACCGCATGAATACTGAACGGCCCCTGGAAATTGGCGAGCACGTCGTAAGCGTCTTCGCCGGGGTCATAGTCGGCGACCAGGCCATAGGTCTCGATCGGCGTGCACGAATTGCGGGGATAGCTGATATCGAGACTGATCCGATGCGCCGCCGACGCAAAGGCCTGCTCCGGATCGCCATAGCGAAAGGTCCGGTCGCTGGCGACGTTACCCTTGAAGCCGTCGTGCAGCACCGGCGCATCCGGGCTTAGTGCGGCGAGCGGATCGACCACCGCGGGCCGCGCCTGATACTGCACCTCGATCAGATCAACCGCGTCTTCGGCCAGATAGCGATCGGTTGCAACCACAATGGCCACCGGCTCGCCGACATACCGCACACGCCCGACCGCAATCGGCCAGCATTCGACTGGCGCCTTGACGCCGACGACCAGGCTCGCGGTCAGCGCCTTGACGTCCTCGCCGTCCAGGACGGCGAAGACGCCGGGCGCACGCTTTGCCGCGGACGATTCAATCGAGACGATGTCCGCGTGGGCGTGTGGCGAGCGCAGGATTGCAGCATGGAGCGTGCCAGGGCGAACCCCGAGGTCGTCGATGAAGCGGCCGCGTCCGGTCAGCAACGCCGCATCTTCGACGCGCGGAATCGACTGCCCGACCCATGGCGGGCCCGGCTTGTGACTGGCAAGTGCGTGGTTGGCGGCTTCCGCCATCCCGAAATGTCCTCCCGCGCAATCTGAGTGCGTCAGGAGACCTTATTCGGCCGGGTCGCGGCCATACCCGCCCATCTCAGGACTTACCATCCCGTCTCATTTCGCTGGGCTTGGTGCAACGCACCATCAACTCGCAAGCCGGGAAACCTTTCGAAACTCACGAGGACCTACGCCGGCATGGTTGCGGAAGAAGCGCGTGAAGTGAGCCGGCTCGGTAAAGCCGAGCCGGTTGCCGATGTCGCAGACGCTCGCCGACTGATTTAGCACCGCATCGACCGCCTGCTCCATGCGAACGACGTTTAGATAGACCTTCGGCGGTACACCGATCGAGGACTCAAACAGCCGGAAGAAATGCGCGCGCGACAATCCTGCCTCCTTCGCAAACGTATCAAGGACAGCGCCAGGCCTGGTTTCGGCCCGCATCGAAGCAGCGACGCGGCGGATGCGCCAATCACCGGAGCGGACACTCATCTCTCTGATAGAAGCTGGGAAACTTCGCCATGGCGTAAAGCGCTCGATCACCGCGATCATCAGGTCGGATAGTCCCGATTCGTGCGCGTTTCGCGCTTCGGGACGAGTCATCATGTCGGCCGCCAGATTCATGGCGAGGTTGCGGATGCGCGGCGACACTTCGCCGGAGGGATGGCTGAAAAAGCCCGGCGCGCCGCTGGCAGCCCAGCCCGGCCGAAACGCCATCAGCCATTTCGGTTCGATATAGAGCGCGAGAATCACGGTGCGCGGCTTGTCCGGATCGTGAACATAAGAATGCGGCTGCCAGCCGTTCACCAGCACAGCAGTGTCGTAAGTGAGCGCATAGACGGTATCGCCGACGACGAACTGGGTGTCGGCTCCCTCGACCTTCAAAAGCACGTGACAATGCGGGTGGGCATGGCGCACCAGCGACCAGTCCATATCGAGAAGTGCGACCCGGCCAAAGGCTCCGTGCGCGATTCGTAGCGCTGTCGACATAGCAACCTCCCAGATGTGACGCCCGGTTCACGCCAATCAACGTTCGATGGCTTCTGTGACGCGCTGCCGTACGTCCCGTTTCCTCGTAGTATCCCCTGGCTTGGGCCAACCGCCTCTCACGACTCTTTCATAGCATGGGGATTTTAGACTTCTTAAACAATATCCGCCAAAAGCGGTCATGCAACAACTGAGAAGCCTTTTACTTATTCCAAGTCAGTCACGAGGCGCTGCTTGCCTTTGAGCGACTGCTTTGCACCAGAAGTGGTCGGTCGCAGGTACTTACTTGGGAGTGCCAGTCGGTATAAATCATACGCTCGCGATAGAGCGACGCGGAGGGCGGGGTGGCGGAGATCGCCCTATGCCCGCACGTCCTATCGAAAGAGGCCAACAACCTTGGAATAAGGGATTGCTCATCGGCCAGAAGAAGCCTCTTGAGCCGAAGCACGTCTGGTCCATTCGAGTCCGCCTAGAAATCGCCCGATCAAGGCGTGACCTTGTCATCTTTAACCTGGCAATCGACAGCAAGCTTCGTGCCTGCGACCTGGTCAAACTTCGATTAGACGACATTTTCTCAGGAGCAAAGGTACGGCATCGAGCGACGATCGTTCAAAAGAAGACAGGTCGACCAATCCAGTTCGAGATTACGGAGCAGTCCAGGAGTTCCATTGAAGCCTGGTTACCAATGCTTGGGACCATTGGCTCCCGATATCTCTTCCCAAGTCGACTTCATGCAAGGCCTCACATATCCACCCGCCAATATGCGAGGCTGGTTCATCGCTGGGTTGAAAGCATCGGCTTACAGTCGGCCTCTTATGGCCACGCACTCGATGCGACGCACGAAGGCTGCCCAGATCTATCGGAAAACCGGCAACCTTCGCGCCGTGCAACTCCTCCTCGGCCATACGAAGCTCGAGAGCACCGTCCGATATCTTGGAATTGAGGTGGATGACGCTCTCAATATCGCGGAGCAGATCGAGCTCTAATCCTGGACCACCGCATTATGCCGGTGGTCGCTTACGCGCCAACAGCGGCCCATTCAGCACCGATATCCGCCACGAGCGCAAAGTCGCGACCCAAAGCGGCAAGGCCTCCAGCAGTCATTTCTTCTTTCGCGGACCTTTATTGCGAAAGAGCTGTCGCGCGCGCTCAACATTTCCGCAGCGGGGCGCTCGAAGAGCGACGATGCTGATGTAGCCCTTGAGCTTCCTTCCATGCTGGACCGACCCGTATTTCGCCTGGGTGCGGTCGGTGGAATGACCGCCGGCCGAGGCGACGAGTTCGCCCGCTCCGAAGGTTGCTTTGAGATCGGCGAGGCGCTGGTGCCTCAACACGTAGGGAGTGATGGCGACTTCGAGTTCCGGCAATGCCTTGCGGCCCAGACGGACGATCGCCTTCCGCACCGCGTCCTTGGATTCGATGCTGACGATGATGCGGTGGTCCGGTGACATACGGCACTTCTCGGCGAGAAAAGCCGCAGGCCCGCCCACGACCGTCGGATCGACACAGATCGTCGTGAGCTCGGTGCCGAACAGGCCTTGATGGGATTTGACAGGCGCGAAGGTGATCGCGAGACGCCGGGGCGAACGGAGTTCAACGCTCACCCCTGGCGACCAGCCGCTCGGACGCTGGCCCGGCACCAGTTCTTCCGGCCGCACCGCGGCGATCATATGGACGGCGAGCGGTTCCAGGTAGCCCCAGGCTTCGGTGGCCTTTTCCCAAAGACGGTTGTCCCAATCCTCGGGCAAATAGGCGAGCGAGTGCCGTTTGCTGTTTTCCCCCCGCTCGCGATCGGCGCCTGTGGATTGGCGCCAGCGCGAAGCAGGAGAGTCGAAGGGTGAGGCGCCCGCGGGCAGCGGCGGCTCAAGCTCGAAGGCCTGCTCGATTTTTTTGACAGCGCGGAGCAGTTCGCCGGCGTGCTGCCTGGCTGCCGCTACATCCCGTCTGTCACCGGCGGCCATGAGGTTCGCTATCAAGCTTTCCAGGAACAGCTTGCTACCCGTGAGCAGCGCAGCGCGGCGATAATTATAGGTGTCGCGCGCGATGCCGTCCCGCAGCGGATCGAGGCAGCCCTCCCGCCACATCCGGGAGAATTCCTGAGCATAGGACTGCCGTGTCCGCTCGCTGATATTGCGATCCGGCACCCGTGCACAGCACGCCTGCGCCCTCAATATAATGTCCAATCCAGTCATCTGTTGCCACCCTTCTGTTCGCTGCCATCCTCGTTATTGTCGGACGCTTTACGGACCTCTTGTCGGCCTTTGTTGTCGGTCCTTCTTGTCGGACAGGTCTTCGAACCATGCGCCATCCGACGCTACGGCTTGAAAACGGCGCCGGGGCCCTTGAGCACGATCGCGATCGCCTCGAGCATCAGGTCCTGCACGGACGTGTGGCGTGCGATCGCGGCGAGCTTCAGCTCGCGCCGGAGTTCCGGGCTGACGCGGACCAGAACGCCGCAACGGCCGGCTTCAGCCTGGGCGTCGGCGGCCTCGATGCCAAAGGCGTCGTCAGGCGCGGGGGCAGCGCAGGCGGCGAGCGCGGCGCTCAGAGTGTTAGGCGACTTCATGGACGCGTTCCTCCAGCTTCAGGGTGTTGCGGACCGCATTCCACAGGAAACGGAATTCATGGGCTGCGGGGCCCGCGGGCTCGGTCTCGATCACGCCGGCGCCGCGGACCGTGGCGTAGGGGATCGAGACGCGATTGGTGATCTGGCGCCGCCACAACCGCGGGCCGATGTCGGCCAGAGCGTCGCGCGCCTGGCGCACCATCGGCGATTCAGCGTGGTCGCGGACAGGGGGAGCGGCGTTGAGCACCACCGCGTAGCGGACGCCGACCGAGGTCAACAGCGGGACAAGTGCGCGCGTGACCTGCAGGTCGAACAGCGTGGGACGCATCGGGATGAGCACCAGGTCGGCGTGGCGCGCGACGCCCGGCGCATGACGCAGGTCGGGCGGCATGTCGATGAAGAGCAGTTCGATGCCGGCGCGCCGCGCCGCCTCGATCGCATCGTTGAGAGCTTCGGGGCTGCAGCGGCAGACCGGAATGTCGCCCCGGCCGCGCACGCACTTCCAGACGAAGCTCGACTGCTGGGGATCGGCATCGAGGATCGCAACCCGAAGGCCTGCCATGCGCGCGATCACCGCGAGGCTTATGCACATGGTCGACTTGCCGCTGCCGCCCTTGCCGATCAAGGCGACGCTCGACAGCAGTGGGACTTTCTTGCTCGTGGCCGCGTTGCCGGCCAAAGGCTTGACCGGCGGCGTGTCGACCGAGGCTGCCCCTTGCGGGCCAACGAAACGCGGGGTTGTGGGCTTAAGCTTACTTGTTAACAAGCTAGCCCCCCACTGGTTTGAGGACGTCCGCGAGTACGGCGGCGCGCCGCCTCGCGATCTGCGACCAAAGGCGCGAGATCTGCATCGCCGAGTCGATCGCCCGCCTGCGGCCACGCGACGTACTCACCCAGATGCCAGAATTGATATGCCGCCATGTCGAAATCCTCCGGCGCGGAATTTACCGCATGACGCTGCATGGATCGAGGCCAAAGTTGTTGACAGGATGCGATGCACACTCTGCGACCGGATATTTCGAGACTGGAAATATTTTTGTGCGAGATCAATCGCAGTCGCTCAAGGTTGCGGCGCAAACATAGTGACGTCCGACAGCCTCCTTCACCATCCTTGTATTGCGGACGCGACGAACGAAGTCAGCGATCATGGGCGCAAGTTTCGGGCAACTCGCGCGGCGCCGAACAAGAGCAGCTGATATTTGCAGCCGTGATCAAGTCGTAGGACGGCTTCCGAAGATTTTTTCAGCAGCGAGGCTTCGGTCTGGACTGAAGCGCCGCGCGGCCGGGCACGATCATCGGTACTGCAGGGCCCGCTTTTTCACGGCCGCCTGAAACTTCGCATCGCCCCCGCGTTCATCGATGCGCCAAGCCTCTACTGTCTTGAGTTCTCCGCGCTCTGCTTTTCGCTTTGCTCGGATGAGGATCAAAGCCATCCGCCAAATTGCGCGATTCGAGAGCTTCTGAGCTATTTCAGCCTGCTCCTCGGTAATTTGCTTCGGTCCATATCCGGAAGAAACGTCCTTTTTCGTCGAGTGCCCAAACAGGATCAGTCGACTTCTTTCGCTCAAACCGCGCAAATCGTCGACAAAGCCCTTGTAGGTGTGACGAGCCGAATACTGCACCAGACCCTCTCGGTGCATTTCGAGTTTCTCTGCACCGTAAGTGAATGCCTTCGTCAACGAGTGAGCCCATTTAATTTCGCCGGTCTTCTTGACGTAGACTTTCCAGTCGGGAAACAACCATTGCTCGTATGCCTCCGCCGAGAGCACTGCCAATTCCGCCGCTGTAAACTTCTCTCTTCCTCCGCCTTCTCCGATCTTACGCTCTACATAGCTCTCCACAATCGCATCACGTCGATCGACAATCCCAAGCCGCAACAGTACCCAGTGGATTGTGACCCAGCGAAAGGCTGCCGGAGTCTTGCCACGATTGCCGCCGGGCTTAGGCGCAAACTGGTTTTCCTTCTCCTGTGCGACGGAAAATCGGGCGTAACGAAAATGCGGTCGGCCGTTGAGTTCCAGAACGTCCCTGCAGCGCAATTGAGCGATTTCGCCTGGCCTCATACCGCAAAGTAGTTCGATCAACTGGCCCCAATAAAAAGCGCCCTGGACTAGCATGTTGCCGGGGGTCCAACAGCGCGCGATGCTGTGGCAGCCAGTGAAGGGGGCCGAGCCGCAGAGCTTGAATATCTCGTCACTTCGCAGAGCGTCCCGTTCTGCAGGCGGCGGGTTCAATGGCGAGCTAGACTTGAAATTTGGTACCGGGCCGTATGCAAACCGCTGATCGATCGCGAACTGCCAGAAAGCGGTCAGTCCACCCTCGTACCGACTGGTCAAGGTAGTCACAGTCGGTCGCTTGAGATGAACAGCTTCGCCGTTCCGTTGTCTGGTCCACCCGTTTTTTTGAGCTTCATTCCACCGAAAATGTAGGTCGTCTCGCTCCGAAGGAGAAAATCCGAACCTCGTCGGAATATTGGGCAGCGCATTTCGAATCTGCAGCAGATGTCTGCCATTCATTTCAATCATAGCTGGATCGCCCAACAGATCACGGACAAAACGGACGATTGGTGCGACTTCGCTCTCGGCGCGCCGGTCGCCGTCTTGCCCCTCCCTGAAGGTTAGAAAATCTTCCAATACCTCCGAAATTGGCCGGCGAATATATCGCCCGGGTTGGTTCTCGGCCGCGTTCACTTCAGGCAATCCGCCGAACGTCTCAAACGAACGCTCCGGTGGAAGAACGACAACCGGCCTTGCTTGCCGGGCGTATTCGGCGCGCCGCCGCTCGAGCTGCCCTTCCAGAGTGGCAGCCTTCTCGCAGACACTGGCGGCTTTGGAGTTCTCCCGCAACAGGGCGACGAAGTGCTCGTCCCAGCCTGGCGCGATGTCATTTGGCTTCAGTCCGGCGTGCCGAGCGAGAAACTGCGCATCGAAAGCAACATATTGCAGCGCGCGCCGCTCAACGAGATCGGCTTCATCACGGACCGGCTCGACCGCAACCGCTTGCAGCCGGGGCCACAACGCCAGCAATGCAGCTTTCGGATCTTCCGCCGCTTTCACGTTCAGCATCCACGAAGCTATTCGTGCCGCCCGGACAACCGCGACCTTGTAGTCGGCGGTCCGGAGGCTGATCCGAAACGCTGATCTGGAACCCGGCATAAGGCAAGCCGGCAACCGCGCTCTAAACAGGTATCTGCCGTCGCGGCGCGAAATGAATGCAGAGCGTCCCACGCGGAACCATCCCACTGTGTCCAAACCATGCGACACAAGGCACGCCGAGAGAGGCGTCGAAGCCACGAATTCATTGATTTCGTTGATGGATTTTGCGAGTTGGTACCCGTGCTACGGTTGGTAGCGGGAGAGGGACTCGAACCCCCGACCCCAGGATTATGATTCCCGTGCTCTAACCAGCTGAGCTACCCCGCCACGGCATTCGTCATTGCGGCTCTCACACTACCGCGGTCGCGAACGCGCGGCATATAAGAAGTCGTGCAAGGGCATGTCAAGCAAACGCGAAGAGCCTTTTTTGACGCGTTTTCTTCACGCGAACCGGTACCCACTTCGCTCGAAAACGCTCTGCCGCAAGTGCCTGCAAACAGCGGTTATTTCGGCCGCAGGCTGGGATCGCCGCCGGGGCTGCCGGGCGGCGGGATCACCGGCGTATTGCCGGCATCGGGGGTCGGCGCGCGGATTTCCGGGTCGACGCCGGCCGGCGGGCACAACACGCCGTTCGATCGTGCCAGTTTATCGCCGAGCGGCTCGGCCGCGCGGCCCGTGGTCGAGCCTTCGGGCGCGATGGTGCCCTGCGGCGGCACCGGCCGCATCGGCTCGCAATTGTTGGCGGGCGCAGGCGGCGCGGTCTGGGCCGGCGGCGTTGCTGGTGCCGGCGGGGCTTGCGCGGTCGCCGCAGCCGGGAACACGATCAGGGCGCACGATATGAGAGCCAGGTGTTTCATCTGCATGCGAAGAAAACGGTCCACCGGCGCGGAGGTTCCCATCGCCAGCGAGTTTGTGGCTTGCCCCTCATCCGCCTTCGCCGCAGGCTTCGGCGGACAGGCCCCACCCTCTCCCCGCGAAGTGCGGGGCGAGGGAGTGAGAGACCGGTGTCAGGCCTTGCGGTAGCGGATCAGGGAAAAATGGCCCATCGGCGGCATCGGGCGGCGCTCGGCCAAAATGACGCCGCCGTGTTTGGCGGCCCAGTTGACCAGCCGCGCCCAGGGAAATTCCGGCCGCCAGCCGAGCCGCCGCGCCAGTGGCGCGAATGCCAGCTCGAAGGCGCGGCGCGGGCCGCTTTCGGCGCCGATGTGGTTGACCAAAATGAGTTCGCCGCCGGGTTTCAGCACGCGGATGAAATCATCCAGCGTGGCTTCCGGATCGGGCACCGCGGTGATGACATATTGCGCCACCACCGCGTCGAAAGACGAATCCGCGAACGCGAGATTCCTGGCGTCCATCACCGCGAGCGTCTCGACATTGGCAAGCCCGAGCGCGCGGACGCGGGCCTGCGCCTTGCGCAGCATCGGCTCGGAGATGTCGACGCCGCACAGTTTGGTGGCCGGCGAATAGTCCGACAGCGACAGTCCGGTGCCGACGCCGACATCGAGAATCCGGCCGCCGATCCGGTCGGCCTCGGCGATGGTGGATTGGCGGCCGTGGTCGAACACCTTGCCGAATACGAGATCGTAGACCGGCGCCCAGCGGCCATAAGCCTTCGCGACCCCCGCGCGGTCGATGTCTGCCGCCATGCCCCCGCCCTGAAAATGATCCGCCCGAGATTGT
>DATNMT010000168.1:0-13127 GCA_035602495.1 Bradyrhizobium sp. | reverse complement strand
GCTCGTTGTTGACCAGGATCTGCATCTTGACGAGATCGGCCGGCTTGTAGTCGGTCAGATGATAATCGAACGAGGCATAGCCCTTGGAGACCGATTTCAGGCGGTCGTAGAAATCGAACACCACTTCGTTGAGCGGCAATTCGTATTTCACCATCGCGCGGTTGCCGACGTAAGTGAGCTCCTTCTGCGCGCCGCGCCGGTCCTGACAGAGCTTCAGGACGCTGCCGAGATATTCGTCCGGCGTCAGGATGGTGGCCTCGATCCAGGGTTCCTCGATCTCGGCGATCTTCACCACGTCGGGCATGTCGATCGGATTGTGGATCTCGATCACCTGGCCGTCCGTCAGGTGCATCTTGTAGATCACCGATGGCGCGGTCGCGATCAGATTGAGATCGAACTCGCGATGCAGCCGCTCCTGGATGATCTCCAGATGCAACAGCCCCAGAAAGCCGCAGCGGAAACCGAAGCCCAATGCAGCCGAGGTTTCCATCTCAAAGGAAAAACTGGCGTCGTTCAGCCGAAGCTTGCCCATCGCCGCGCGCAGCGTCTCAAAATCGTCGGCGTCGACCGGGAACAGGCCGCAGAACACCACGGGGATCGCCGGCTTGAAACCGGGCAGCATGTCGGTGACCGGCTTCCTGTCGTCGGTGATGGTGTCGCCGACGCGGGTGTCGGCCACTTCCTTGATGGCGGCGGTGATGAAACCGATTTCGCCGGGGCCGAGTTCCTCGATCTGTTGCATCTTCGGGGTGAAGAAGCCCGCGCGCTCGACGTCGTAAGCGGCGTTGGTGCCCATCATCCGGATGCGCTGGCCCTTCTTCAGCACGCCGTCGACGATTCGCACCAGCACCACGACGCCGAGATAGACGTCGTACCAGCTGTCGACCAGCAGCGCCTTCAGCGATGCGTCGCGGTCGCCCTTCGGCGGCGGCAGCCGGTGCACGATCGCCTCCAGCACCTCGTCGATGCCGAGCCCGGTCTTCGCCGAGATCATCACCGCGTCGGAGGCGTCGATGCCGATCACGTCCTCGATCTGCTGCTTGACCTGGTCCGGTTCCGCGGCGGGGAGATCGATCTTGTTCAGCACCGGCACGATCTCATGGCCGGCATCGAGCGCGTGATAGACGTTGGCGAGCGTCTGCGCCTCAACGCCCTGGCTGGCGTCGACCACCAATAGCGAGCCCTCGCAGGCCGCCAGCGACCGCGACACCTCATAGGCGAAGTCGACATGGCCGGGCGTGTCGATCAAATTGAGGATGTAGCTCTTGCCGTCCCTGGCGTTATAGGTCAGCCGCACCGTCTGCGCCTTGATGGTGATGCCGCGCTCGCGCTCGATGTCCATGGAATCGAGCACCTGTTCCTTCATCTCGCGTTCCTGCAGGCCGCCGGTTGTCTGGATCAGCCGGTCCGCCAACGTCGATTTGCCATGGTCGATATGCGCAACAATGGCGAAGTTGCGGATGTTGGAAATAGGGATGGATGTCATGGGCGCGGGATAGCATTCGCGCCCCGGTGCGGCAACCATAATGCGCTGTTTTAACGGCACATCTTCACGCCAAGCTGATTTCACCGGCGGCGAAAACGCGCTACGCAGAGGACCATGACACGTACGTCATTCTTGCCCGCGGCCGCGCGTCGGCGCCGTATTCTGTCGGTCCGGCGGCTGGCGGCGTGGCTTGCGGCATCCGCCAGCGATCCGAAGGCCAGCCTCCGGCTGGTGATCGGCTTTGCCGCCGCCCATGCCGTGCTCTGGACCTTCATCCTGATCAACCTGAAGGCAGCGCAGGACGTCCATATGGACGTCGCGGAAGCCTTCGCCTGGGGCCAGAAATTCCAGCTCGGCTATGGCAAGCATCCGCCGCTGGCGGGCTGGGTCGCGGGTCTCTGGTTCAAGCTTTTCCCGGCCGCCGACTGGGCTACCTACGCGCTGGCGATGGCGACGCTGGCTTGCGGTCTTGTGATCTGCTGGCTGATCGCCCTGCGCGTGGTCGATCGCCGCCGCGCGTTCTTCGTGGTGGTGATGCTCGCGCTCTACCCGATCTTCAATTTCAAGGGATTCAAATACAATCCCGATCTGTTGCAGCTCGTCACCCTGCCGCTGCTGGTGCTCGCCTATCTGAATGCATTTGAAAAGCGCAGCGTGCGCGCAGGCCTGTGGCTCGGGCTCGCCGCCGCGCTGGCGCTGATGACGAAATATTGGGTGCTGACCATGATCGGCGCCATCGGGCTCGCCGCGCTGATCCATCCGGAGCGCCTGAAATTTCTGCGCTCGCCGGCGCCGTGGGTTGCGGTCGCCACGCTGGCGGTAGCCATGATCCCGCATCTGGTCTGGCTGAAGCAAGTCGACTTCGTGCCGCTGACCTACGCCGGCGACGTCTACGGGCTGTCGAGCCGCGCGCAAAACATCCAGCTCGTGCTCGGCTATGTCGGTCACAATCTGGCGCTGCTCACAGCACCCGTGGCGCTGGCCGCACTTGCGCTTGTATGGGTGCCGCCCTGGTGGCGGATTTTGGCGCGGCAGCCCTCGGCACTGTTCACGCACGCCTGGTCGCGTGGTGCAATTACCGGCGTGAACAGGTCGGCCGCGCTCAACATCTGGATCATCCAGGTCGTGGTTGCGATCGGGCCGCCGCTCGGGGCCCTGATCTTCACGGTCTACATGAAAACCGATTGGGGAATCTCGCTGTTCTTCCTGACGCCGCTGGCGCTGGTCGCGATTCCCGCACTCCGACTACAGAGAATGGCGCTGTTCAATATCGCCGCGATCTGGCTGTTCATCACGCTCGCGGCGCTGGCGCTGTCGCCCAAGATCGCCGAGCGCGAGTTGGCCGAGAATCCCAATGGCGCCCTGAGCTATGGCGCGCGCTCGCAGCTCGCCCGCGAGTTGACCGAGGCCTGGCGAACCCGCTTCCACTCGCGATGGGCGGTGGTTGCCGGCACCACCGAGGTCGGCGAGCCCATGACGTTCTATAGCCCCGATCACCCGGCGCCGTTTACTCCGGGCGAAGTCTGGTCGTCGGGGCTGACGTCGCTGCAGGAGGCAAAGCGGCTCGGCTTCATCGGCATCTGCGATACTTCCGACGGGCGGCTGCCGGTCTGCGACGCCTGGATGGCGGCGAATGCCGCCAACGCCGAGCGCCTCACCATCTCCACCCAGCGCTTCTTCCACGGCCATCCGGGGCCCTCGATCACCTGGAAGGTCTATATCGCGCCGCCGGGGAAATGAGGGCGTCATTCCGGGGCGCGCCAACGGGTCGCGCGAATGCGCGCCCGATGACAGGCTCCGCGCGGACCTCAGATGTGCAATTGCACATCGGGGAATCTCGAGATTCTGCCGCCTTCGAAGCTGACGCTTCGATCTCAGCCGGTCACTGGCCTTCTTCGTTGAACTTGCTGGCGACGAGATCGGTGATCGCGTCGATCGCGGCCTGCGCCTCCGGGCCGATCGCCGAGACCAGGATCGATGTTCCCGGCCCGGCGGACAGCATCATCAGGCCCATGATCGAGGTGCCGCCGACGGTCTCGTGGCCCTTGGTCACCCAGACTTCGGCGTTGAAGCGCTCGACCATCTGGACGAATTTCGCCGACGCCCGCGCGTGCAGGCCGCGTTTGTTGATGATGGGAAGTTCGCGGGACACCGCGCCCGCGGGGACGGTCGGCCCCGGACCGCTTTCCGGCGACGGGGCGTCGTCGCTCATTTGCCGGCGAGAACCCGGCTGGCGATGGTGACGTATTTGCGGCCGGCTTCCTGGGCCATGGCGATAGCGTCGGGAAGCGAGCGCTCTTCGCGAACTTTGGCGAGCTTGACCAGCATGGGGAGGTTGATTCCTGCGAGCACTTCCACCTTGGGGCGGCTCATGCAGGAGATCGCGAGATTGGAAGGCGTGCCGCCGAACATGTCGGTGAGGATGGCCACGCCATCGCCGGAATCGACGCGGTTGACCGCCTCGATGATGTCGCTTCGACACAGATCGGCGTCGTCTTCGGCTCCGATCGTGACCGCCTCGATTTGTTTTTGTGGGCCCATGACATGTTCGAGCGCTGCCTTGAACTCGTCGGCAAGGCGCCCATGGGTCACAAGTACTAGACCGATCATAAAAAACTCCTCGCGGGTGCTTTTTGGTGCACCGCACGAACGCGCCACATTGACCATCCAGAGCCCCCGCGCAAGAGGGGATGTTCGCGATTCTCCCGGAAAATTAGCGGTACAGGGGGAGGCTGCGCCGGTCTATTCGGTCGCGATAGTGGGGCTGATATGGTTACCAATTCCCTTCGAGCAATCAGCCAAAGGTTCGGAAGAATATGAAATTGCGGTCATGGTCAGGGCCGCTACGACCAGAGGGAGTGCTGCAAACCCCGTCCCTACCGGGATGCGAGGTATTTTGATACCTGAAATGCGGGTCACCAGCGCTTCGGGCGGCGGCAGGCGCTCGGCGTCGGCAGCCGACAAGTCGACGACCAGGCCCACCATCGCCTCGTCGGCAAAATCGCAGCGGCGAATGCCGAGTCCATAAATCTCGATCTGGCCGGCCAATTCGCGCGCCGGGCGGACCAACAGCTGCCCGTCGCCTGCGTCGAGATAGACCCGATCGTCCCCGACCAGCACGGCCGGCGGGATCTGCCCCGCGCGACCGGCAAGGATCAGATCAAAGGCGAGGCGCGATTTGCCGGCGCCGGACGGCCCGCGGATCAGCACCGCGCGATCTCCCACCTTCACCGCGGAAGCGTGGACGCTCGCAGCACCGGCGTCGGTCATGGCGCCGGCAGCCTGACCACAAAGCGCGCGCCGGCCACCGTCGCATCGCCCTCGGCATTGGGCGGGCCGGCGCGATTCTCCGCCCAGATGCGCCCGCCATGCGCCTCAATGATCTGCTTGGAGATCGACAGCCCCAGTCCGGAATTCTGCCCAAAACCCTGATGCGGCCGGTCGGTGTAGAAGCGCTCGAAGATTCGCTCCAGCGCATCCTCGCGAATGCCGGGCCCGTCATCGTCGACCATGATTTCGATTTCCGATCGCACGCGGCGGCAGGTGATGCGCACCTTGCAGCCGGCTTCGGAAAACGACTGGGCGTTGGAGAGCAGGTTGGAGATCACCTGTCCGAGTCGCGAATCGTGGCCCGGCACCGAGAACGTGTCGCCTGCGCCGCGGCCCTCGAAGCGCGCCTCGACGGCGATATTGTTGCCGCGCCGGGTTTCGTTGGCGACCGTCGTCAGCGCGTTCAGCAGCCGGCGAAGATCGACCGAGGTCATGTCCTGGCGCTGCAGCTCGGCATCGAGCCGGCTGGCGTCGGAAATGTCGGAGATCAGCCGGTCGAGCCGCTTGACGTCATGTTCGATCACCGCGAGCAGCCGTGCGCGGCTGTTCTCGTTGCGCGCCAGCGGCATGGTTTCGACCGCCGAGCGCAGCGAGGTCAGCGGATTCTTCAGTTCATGGGCGACATCGGCGGCGAACATCTCGATCGCCTCGATGCGGTTGTAGAGCGCATCGGTCATGTCGCGCAGCGCGCCCGAGAGATGGCCGATCTCGTCGCGGCGGCGGGTGAAATCGGGGATCTCGACCCGGGTCCGGATGCGGCGGCGGACGCGCTCGGCGCTGTCGGCGAGCCGGCGCACCGGCCCCGCGATGGTGCTCGCCAGCAGCAACGACAGCATGATCATGACAGCGGAGGCGACGCCGCCGACTTTCAGGATCGCAAGCCTTTCTGCGGTCACCATCTGGTCGATGTCGTCGCCCTGCGTCGACAGCATCAAGGCGCCGTGGATCGCGCGCGAGCGCTGCACCGGCACCGCCACCGAGACGATCACCTCGCCGCGGGTGTTGACGCGCACCATGCTGCGCTTCTGGCCCTGCAGCGCTTCGGCGACCTCCTGATAGCCGTTGCCGTTCTCCGGTCCGAGTTCGCGGTAGAGCGGAAGGTCGCCGCGGTTGAGCCAGGTGCGCACCGCGATCATGGTCCGCTCGACGATGCCCGGCTTCTCCGAGGACGGCGGCGGCAGGTTGAAGCGCAGCACGTTCTCGAGATTGCGGCTGTCGAGCAGCAGCCCGCCATTGGGATCGTAGATGCGGGCGCGGGTCTTGGTCGGCGAGATCAGCGTGCGCAGCACCGGCGCGACGCGCTCCGGATTGATCGGAAAATCCAGCCCGGAATATTCATCGGCGCCAAAACTCTCGCCGGGCTTCAAATCCTGCAGCCGGTCGGGATCGATGGTGATGGTGTTGGTCGCGACCGTCGCCGAAGCCGCGATCGCGCCGGCGATGATTTCGGCCTGCACCAGCAGGCTCTGCGCGCGGGCATCGATCAGGCCGGCGCGGAATTGCGAGAGGTAGAGGATGCTCGCCACCAGCGCGACCAGGCCGGCAATATTCAGCGAGACGATGCGGCGGGTGAGGCTGGAGAAGCTCAGCGCGAGGAAAAACTGTCCGGCGCGGCGCAGCCAGCCGAGCGGCCGCTGCCAGCCCACGACCTGCGGGGTTTCGACAACATCGTCGAGGACGAGGGCCGGCGAGCCGCCCTCGGCGTTCAGGGTTGGATCAGGCTGCGTTCGATCAAGCAATGGCCAAAACTGCCCGGTTGTTTCGATGGCGCTTCTGGAAAGCGCGCTGGCTTTGCATCCTACCCGAGTTGCGCGGTGGCGTCAGTTAACAAACATCCATCAAACGCGGAGTTAATCAGGTTTCCTTGAAGCGGTAGCCGACGCCGTACAGGGTTTCGATCATCTCGAAATCGTCGTCCACCACCTTGAACTTCTTGCGCAGCCGCTTGATGTGGCTGTCGATGGTGCGATCGTCGACATAGACCTGATCGTCATAGGCCGCGTCCATCAGCGCGTTGCGGCTCTTCACCACGCCGGGACGGGTCGCCAGCGCCTGCAGGATCAGGAATTCTGTCACCGTCAACGTCACCGGCTCGTTCTTCCAGGTGCAGGTATGGCGCTCCGGATCCATGCGTAACAGCCCGCGGTCCAGCGCCTTGGCGTCGGTCTCCTTCGGTACCGCAGTGGGATCCTTCGGCGCGGCGCGGCGCAGCACCGCTTTGACGCGCTCGACCAGAAGGCGCTGGCTGAACGGCTTGCGGATGAAATCGTCGGCGCCCATCTTGAGGCCGAACAGCTCGTCGATTTCCTCGTCCTTGGAGGTGAGGAAGATCACCGGCAAATCGGACTTCTGCCGCAGCCGCCGCAACGTCTCCATGCCGTCCATCCGCGGCATCTTGATATCGAGGATCGCGAGATCGGGCGGTGAGGTGCGGAAGCCGTCGAGCGCGGAGGCACCATCGGTGTAGGTCATGATGCGATAACCTTCGGCTTCGAGCGCGATCGAGACCGATGTGAGAATGTTGCGGTCGTCATCGACCAGGGCGATTGTGGGCATGAGCCTGCTTTCAGGTACTGATACTAGGTTGCTGAAACGGCGAGCTATCCGGTGATGCGCCGCATAATGGGCCTCGAACCTCGTCACCGAGCAATGCAAGCTGGGCTGAAGTGTGACCGAGTTCCGCAAAACGCCCGAGGGAGCCTTCGGGTTCCCCCTATATAGCTACCAGTTTAGCCGGGAAAAGGCCCTTTTTGCAATGAGATGTGGCGAGAAAACGGATGCAACCCACCGCTGATTTTGATGCTCCCCGGCTGGCCCGGTCGCTGCTTCGTCGCAGCCGGCAGGGGGCGTTGGCCACCCTGATGGCGGGCAGCGGCGATCCCTATTGTTCGCTGGTCAATGTCGCCAGCCACCCCGACGGATCGCCGATCCTGCTGATTTCGCGCCTGGCCGTGCACACCAGGAACATCCTCGGCGATCCCAGGGTCTCATTGATGCTGGACGAGCGCGCCGGCGGCGATCCGCTGGAGGGGTCGCGGATCATGCTGGCGGGCCAGGCGCAACAGGCTGCGGCCTCAGACCTCGAGCTTTGCCGCCGGCGCTACCTCAACGCCCATCCGTCGGCGGAAGGCTTTGTCGATTTTAAGGATTTTTCCTTCTTCCGGATCCGCCCCACGGGCACCCATCTGGTGGCGGGGTTCGGACGCATTCTCGACCTCAAGCCGGATCAGTTCCTGACTGATCTATCCGATGCCGGCGCGCTGCTGGAAGTCGAGCAAAGCGCCATCGACCACATGAACGCCGATCATCGCGACGCGACTAAGCTCTATGCGACCAGGCTGCTCGGCGCGGCTGAAGCAGACTGGCGCTGCACCGGCTGTGATCCCGACGGGATCGACCTGCAGGCCGGCACAACGGCGCTGCGGCTCGATTTCCCCGAACGGGTGACCCGGCCCGGCGAGTTGCGCCGGATGCTGGTCAGACTGGCGGACGAAGCGCGGGCGAAGGCATAGCTGATCCTCGCCCAACAAAACGAAGTTAGGGCGAGTGCGTCGTGAAATCCGGCAATCGATTGGTTCTGATGGCGTGGCTGGTGTTGGCCGCGAGTGCAGGCATGACGGCGCCGTCGTCAGCGGGCGAAGTGGCGGCAACCAGCGCTGGGATCGCCGAGCTAAGCCGGGCCGGCAAATATTCGGAAGCAACCGTGCTGGCACAGCGCCAGCTGGAAAGCCTGGAGAAGACCCGTGGTCCCTTCGACCGCGATGTCGCCGGCGCGCTGAACAATCTGGCGCTGCTCTACAGCGACCAGGGCCACGACGCCGAGGCCGAGCCGATGTACAAGCGTGCCGTCGCGATCTTGGATAAGGTTGGCGGGCTCGATGCAAGCGGGGGTGCGCCGGAATTGAACAATCTGGCCGCGCTGTACCAGCGGCAGGAGCGCTACGCCGATGCCGAGCCGTTGTTCAAACGCGCGCGGGCGCTGCGCGAAAGGTCGCTCTATCCGGCCTTTCGGGCTCCGTTTGCCCTGATCGGCGAGGGGGCGCCCCACTAGCCGATTGTGCGCCGCAACAGCGCACCAGCCCGCCATCGCGGCGGTTTGTCGCGTGGGGAAGGCCGCGGCCGGTCCGGGTAAATGCCTGCGCCGCAGCATGCTTTTGAGCCGCATCAATCACCTTCCGGGAATAAACCAAATATAACGGGATCGGCTTGGCAAGCCGGGCGTTCATCAGTAATAGGTCGCCGGACCGCGGCCGGAAGGCTATATTGACGGTCACCGCGACAGGGCGCGTGAAAGCGGCATTCGCGCTGGAGCTACGCGGGGTTCGAGGAGGGTTTTCTTTGCAAGAGACGGGTATACGCAACGGCGCCTTCGGCGCCGACAAATTCGGCTTAAAAAAACTCAGGCAGGTGCACTGGAATCTGGGAGCGCCGCAGCTCTATCAATATTCGCTGGCCGCAGGCGAAGCGGTGTTGTCCGCCGATGGCGCCTTGTGCGCCGATACCGGTGACTTCACCGGCCGCAGCCCGAAGGACAAGTTCACGGTGCGCGACGCCACCACCGAAAAGATGTGGTGGGCCGGCAACCAGTCGATCACCTCGGAACAGTTCGAGGCGCTCTATGCCGACTTCCTCAAGCACGCCGAAGGCATGACGCTGTTCGCGCAGGACCTCTATGGCGGCGCCGATCCGAGCTTCCAGATCAAGACCCGGGTGTTCACCGAACTCGCCTGGCACTCGCTATTCATCCGCACGCTGCTGATCCGGCCCGAGGCGTCGGCGCTGCGGGATTTCGTGCCTGAACTGACCATCATCGACATGCCGAGCTTCAAGGCCGATCCCAAACGCCACGGCGTGCGCTCGGAAAACGTGGTCGCGATCGATTTCGCCCGCAAGATCGTCCTGATCGGCGGGTCTTATTATGCCGGCGAAATGAAGAAGAGCGTGTTCACCACGCTGAACTACTATCTGCCCGAAAAAGGCGTGATGCCGATGCACTGTTCGGCCAATGTCGGGCCCGCCGGCGATGCCGCGATCTTCTTCGGCCTGTCCGGTACCGGCAAGACCACGCTGTCGGCCGACCCGAAACGCACCCTGATCGGCGACGACGAGCACGGCTGGGGCCGCGACGGCATCTTCAATTTCGAAGGCGGCTGCTACGCCAAATGCATCAAGCTGTCGCAGGAAGCCGAGCCCGAGATTTTCGCCGCCAGCAAGCGGTTCGGGGCGGTGCTGGAGAACGTGGTGCTCGACGAGGACACCCGCGAGCCCGACTTCGACGACGGCTCGAAGACCGAAAACACCCGCTCGGCCTATCCGCTCGAATTCATCCCCAATGCCTCGCGCACCGGACGCGCCGGCCACCCGAAGAATATGGTGATGCTGGCGGCCGACGCCTTCGGTGTGCTGCCGCCGATCGCGAAGCTGTCGCCGGCGCAGGCGATGTACCATTTCCTGTCCGGCTATACCGCGAAAGTGGCCGGCACCGAGCGCGGCCTGGGAAGCGAGCCGCAGCCGGAATTCTCAACCTGCTTCGGCTCGCCATTCCTGCCCCTCGACCCCTCCGTCTACGGCAACATGCTGCGCGAACTGATCGCCAGGCACAATGTCGATTGCTGGTTGGTCAATACGGGGTGGACCGGCGGCAAGTTCGGCACCGGCTCCAGGATGCCGATCAAGGTGACGCGGGCGCTGCTGACCGCCGCGCTCGACGGTAGCTTACGCAATGTCGAATTCCGCACCGACAAATATTTCGGATTTGCGGTGCCGACCGCGCTGCCGGGCGTGCCGAGCGAAATCCTCGATCCCGTCAACACCTGGAAGGACAAGGCCGAGTTCAACAAGACCGCGCGCGCGCTGGTCGGCATGTTCCAGAAGAACTTTGCCAAGTTCGAGAGCGTGGTCGACGCCGAAATCCGCGCCGCCGCGCCCGACCTCAAGCTCGCGGCGGAATAGTTTCTCGAACTCGAGAGCGAGAAGGGGGCAACGACGTTGCCCCCTTTTTTCGCGACGAATCAGCGGCTCGTGATCAGCACGCCGGTATTGCTCTTCGGCAGATCGCTTTTCGTCGTTCGCAGGGCAAGCGCCGTCGAAACAAGATCCAGCACCTGCAGCGAGGCCACCCTTTCGCTTCCGCGTCGAAGCGGGTTAACCCTTGATTAACCGAATACCCTTGTAGTGCCAGCTCGAAGCGATTTGGGGCGGAGCAGCGGAATGTCGGATATTTTCACTATTCTGCAATCAGCCTACACCTCTGCGCCGACGCCGACCCCGGCATCCACCAAGCCCTACACCAACGTCGATCCCAAGGCCTACCAGGGCAGCTGGCAGGGGACCTATACCAACGGCAAGAAATTCCAGCTCACGATTTCGCAGGTCCAGGGTTTCCGCGCCGAAGTCAAATTTCAGAGCGGCTCTACCGTTCAGTTTCAGCAGGTCCTGATCAGGAGTAGCTCGTTCCGGGTCGGCGATACCAAATTCGCCTTGACCGGCACCGGCAAGGCCCAGGTCGGGACCGCGATCACCGATCCCGCGACCGGCAACACCACTTTGCTCAAGGGCACCGCCACGCTGAGCTAGGGCTCAACTCACGCCTTGAAATACCCAATCTGGGTTGTGGTCGCGAGCAGCCGTCCGTTCGGCGACCATAATTCACCGCTCTGGTCGCCGTAGCTCTTGTGAAAAATCCGGGCGTCGGCGACCGCGAGAACACGGTTGATATCCTCGGCCGCCAGATCTTCCGCATCGGCATGGAAGTAGGTCGTCAGCGATACCGTGCCGAACGGCACCAGTTCGCCCCTCGCATGAAAAATGCGGGCAAAGAACGCATCCGACATCGACATCAGCGACAGCATGTCGATCTTGCGCGGTACGCGATCGCCGATCCACAGCTTTGAGAAGGCGCTTGCCGGCAATTCCTTTTTTACATTGCCAAGGTCCGGATCGCCCTCGACGAAGCGAAAATCATATTGCTTGACCCAGGATGCCGCGATCTTGGGATAGGGCCTTATCTGTTCGAACGGCGTGCTTTCCGGAAATGGCGCCTGCTGGTGCGACCAGGACGGCCGGCGCTCGGCAAATACCGCGGTCGCCAGCGTCGCAACATCGGCGCCGCCCTGGCTGAGCTCGACGGCCCAATGCTGCGTCGACCGGTTGGCCTTGACCAGGCGAACGTCGAGATCGAACGCGCCCTCTGCGATCGGCGCGCAATAATTGACGGTCAGCGACAACGGATCGCCCGATCGCTGCGGATGCTCGATCAGCGCCCGCAGGATGGTGGCGGCGGTGATGCCGCCGAACGGGCCGACGAACGCCCAGTAATCCTCGCTGGTCTGCCCCTGCCAGCGGCTGTCGCCTGCGGACACCCGCGTGGCCTCGTCGAACAAATGCCGGGTTCTGGTGAGCATCGAATTCTCCCGCGATCCTGCCGGGCAGTATGGTGGCCGCGCGAGCGAATTCAATGACGCGGAAGGTAATGGCGCTGCGTCGCCAGAAGATGGGTCGACCGTCTCTAGCGCGTCGCCCCGCGTTGCACGCCCGGCGCCTCGCGCGCTTGCGGCGCACTCGCGCGCACCGGCACGTTCCAGATATCCTGGGCGTATTCGCGAATGGTGCGGTCGGAGGAGAACCAGGCCATCCGCGCAACGTTGAGGATCGATGCGCGCGTCCATGCCGGGACCACCTGCCAGCGCGCATCGATGCCGCGCTGGGCCTCGTAATAGGAATCGAAATCCGCGCTCACCATGTAGTGGTCGAGATGGCGCAGCGCATGCGCCACCGATTGGAAGCGGCTCGGGTCGCCGGGCGAAAATTCGCCGCCGCCGATCGCGTTGATGGCGCGCGACAGCCGCGGCGAGCGCCGGATCACGTCGGTCGCGTCCAGCCCCTGCTTGCGCCGCACCACCACGTCCAGCGCCTCCATGCCGAAGATCGCGATATTTTCCGCGCCGACATGATCGCGGATTTCGATATTGGCGCCGTCGAGCGTGCCGATGGTCAGCGCGCCGTTCAGCGCCAGCTTCATGTTGCCGGTGCCGGAGGCTTCCATGCCCGCGGTCGAGATCTGCTCCGACAGGTCGGCGGCGGGAATAATCACTTCGGCGAGGCTGACATTGTAGTCGGGAAGGAACGCGACCTTCAGGCGCCCGTCGATGGCGTGGTCGTTGTTGACGATTTCGGCGACGTCGTTGATCAGCTTGATGATCAGCTTGGCGTAGCGATAGCTCGCCGCCGCCTTGCCGGCGAAGATCTTGACCCGCGGCACCCAGTCCTTCTGCGGCTCGTCCTTGATGGCGTGATACAGCGCCACGGTTTC
>DATNMT010000142.1:0-3479 GCA_035602495.1 Bradyrhizobium sp. | reverse complement strand
CGCCGTCAGACGTCTACGCTCGCACTCAGCGCATTGTTCTGGATGAACAGCCGGCGCGGCTCGACCAGTTCTCCCATCAGTTCGGCGAACACGTTGTCGACCTCCTCGCCTTCCTTGACCTTCACCTGCAGCAATGACCGCACATTGGAGTCGAGCGTGGTTTCCCACAGCTGCTCGGGGTTCATCTCGCCCAGGCCTTTGTAGCGCTGCATGGTGATGCCCTTGCGCCCGGCATTGGTCAGTGCTTCGAACAGGCCGACGGGGCCGTGGATCAAAATCTCCTCGTCCTTGCGCCGCAGTACCGCCGGCGGCGTCGGGCGCGGGAAGGTCTGCTGCAGCGCCGGCGCGAACTCGTCAAGTTTGCGGGCATCGGCGGAGCCGAGCAGCGCCTGGTCGATGATCGCGACGTCCTTGACGCCGCGCACCGTGCGTTCAAAATGGAATCCATTATCGTCGAATTTTCCGGTCCAGCCGCGTTCGGTCTCGTCCGCCAGCGCGTCCATGCGTTTGGCGATGTAGTCGGCGGCCGCTTTGGCGGATTTCGGGTCGCCGGTCACTTCCGGCCGCAGCACGCCGGCAATCGAGGCTTGTTCGATCACCCTGCGGTTATAGCGGCTGTGTAATCCGCTCAGCAGTCCGCGGATGGTGCGGGAGTCTTCGACCAGCTTGTGTAGATCGGCGCCGGCGAGTTCCTCGCCATTGGAGAGCCGCAACACGGCTTCCTCGATCCCGGCAGCGATTAGATAGTCCTCGAGCGCGCGCTCGTCCTTGAGGTATTGTTCGGATTTTCCGCGCGCAATCTTGTAAAGCGGCGGCTGCGCGATATAGAGGTGGCCGCGCTCGATCAGCGCGGGCATCTGCCGGAAGAAGAAGGTCAGCAGCAGCGTGCGGATGTGGGAGCCGTCCACGTCGGCGTCGGTCATGATGATGATCTTGTGGTAGCGCAGCTTGTCGACGTTGAACTCGTCGCGGCCGATGCCGGTGCCGAGTGCGGTGATCAGCGTGCCGATCTCCTGGCTGCCCAGCATCTTGTCGAAGCGCGCGCGCTCCACATTCAAGATTTTGCCGCGCAGCGGCAGCACAGCTTGGAATTCGCGGTTGCGGCCCTGCTTGGCGGAGCCGCCGGCCGAGTCGCCCTCGACGATGAACAGTTCCGACTTAGCGGGATCGCGCTCCTGGCAATCGGCGAGTTTGCCCGGCAATGACGAAATGTCGAGCGCGCCCTTGCGGCGGGTCAGATCGCGCGCCTTGCGCGCGGCCTCGCGCGCAGCGGCGGCTTCCACCACCTTGCCGACGATGATGCGGGCCTCTTGCGGGTGGATCTCGAACCAGTCCTGCAAAGCCTGGTTGATCACGTTCTCGACGACCGGCCGCACTTCCGAGGAAACCAGCTTGTCTTTCGTTTGCGAGGAGAATTTCGGGTCCGGCACCTTCACCGACAGCACCGAGGTCAAGCCTTCGCGGCAATCGTCGCCGGTGAGCGCCACCTTTTCCTTGCGTGTGGTGCCGATAGTCTCGGCATATTGCGTGATCTGTCGGGTGAGCGCGCCGCGGAATCCCGCCAAATGCGTGCCGCCGTCGCGCTGCGGGATGTTGTTAGTGAAGCACAGCACGCTCTCGTGATAACCGTCATTCCACCACAGCGCGGCTTCCACCGTGATGCCTTCGCGCTCGGCCTTGATCATGATCGGATTGGGGATCAGCGGCGTCTTGTTGCGATCGAGAAATTTCACGAAGGCCTCAACGCCGCCCTCGTATTTCATCTCCTCGCGCTTCTCGACCGCGTGGCGCATGTCGGAAAGCACGATATTGACGCCGGAATTGAGGAACGCCAGTTCACGCAGGCGATGCTCGAGCGTGGCGAAGTCGAACTCGACCATGGTGAAGGTCTTGGTCGACGGAAAGAACGTCACTTGCGTTCCGCGCTTGTCCTTCGCATTGCCGACGGCTTTTAGCGGCGCCACCGCGACGCCGTCGGCGAACTCCATGAAATGTTCTTTGCCGTCGCGCCAGATGGTGAGCTTGAGCCAGGCCGAGAGCGCGTTGACCACCGAGACGCCGACACCGTGCAGTCCGCCGGATACCTTGTAGGAATTCTGGTCGAATTTTCCGCCGGCGTGCAGCTGGGTCATGATGACCTCGGCCGCCGATATGCCTTCGCCCTTGTGGATGTCGGTCGGTATGCCGCGGCCATTGTCGATCACGGTCACCGAGCCTTCGGCATTGAGCGTGACCACTACCTCGGTGGCAAAACCAGCCAGCGCCTCGTCGATGGCGTTGTCGACCACCTCATAGACCATGTGATGCAGGCCGGAACCGTCGTCAGTATCGCCAATATACATGCCCGGGCGCTTGCGCACGGCGTCGAGGCCTTTGAGGACCTTGATCGACTCGGCGTCGTAGTCGGATGGTAGATGACGGGCTGGTTCAGCCATCGACGGCACCCTCAAAACGGGCGAAAAAATGAGTCGGAATTGTCGTTTGGTGTGACACGAAAATTGGGCCTCGTACAGGGCAAAGTCACACCAGTTAATATGTTGATTCAAAATGATTTTTTAAAGTGCCGACGGCGCAAAAAACAGCCGTTTTTTGAGCCCGGCTGGCGGCCGATTTGCCCCTCTCGTCAACGATTTGCAATACCGCTGTTTCGCGGCCATCGAATGGCCACGGCTTGCGTCCAAATCCGCCGCGCTTGCACGCGGACACAGCTTGCATCTAAGCAAGAACGCGCCCGCCTGACGTGAATCCACTTCTTATGCTTATGCCCTGGTTCAGCATGCCGCTCGAAGTTCCGCATCGCCTGCGCGCCATCGTGCGCGCCCGCGAGTCGAGCGTGATCGTGTTGGCGATCATTGTCGGCGCCATTGCCGGCTTGGCGGTGGCGGCGATGGGCGAGTTGGTCGGTTTGATGCTTCTGGCCTTTTTCGGTCTGCATCCCGGCGAGCGCCTGTCGGGCCAGGTTTCGCTCGATCCGCTCTACGCGTTTGTCACGCCATGCCTCGGCGGGCTGCTGTTCGGCCTGGCCACGGCCTATGTCACGCGCCAGCGCGGCACCGAGGTCGACCCGATCGAAGCCAATGCGCTGCATGGCGGCCGCATGTCCATGCGCGGCAGCCTGATCGTGGCGGCGCAGACCGTATGGTCGAGCGGCGTCGGCGCCTCGGTCGGCCTGGAGGCCGGCTATACCCAGATCGCCAGCGGCATCGCCTCCAAGATCGGCCAGGCCTTTCGCCTGCGGCGCGGCGACATGCGCGTGCTGGTCGGCTGCGGCGCGGCTGGCGCCATCGCAGGCGCCTTCGGCGCGCCCTTGGGCGGCGCCTTCTACGGCTTCGAGCTGATTATCGGCAGCTATTCGATCGCGTCACTGGCGCCGGTCGGCATGGCGGCCTTGTTCGGCTTCCTGACCGCGCAAGCCTTCGCGCCCGACCGGCTCGGCATAGAGACCGGCGCGGTCTCCAGCATGGCGGTGCATGACGTGG
>DATNMT010000140.1:0-14110 GCA_035602495.1 Bradyrhizobium sp. | reverse complement strand
CGGTGCGGCCATGACTATTGCGGCACCGCAAGCTTCACGAGGGCGGCAACATCCTTGCTCGCATCGAGCGCCCAGATCGCGGCGATCAACGGGCTGGCATCGCAGCGCGGATCCCAGCCGGCCGCGGCGGTTCGCAATTTTTGCTCGAGATCATGATCGCTCATCGGATTGACGTCGCTGCCGCGCGCCGCTGCTTGCGACAATTTGTGGACCGTGCCGTCGGCGGTGGTGATTTCGACCGCCGCGGCGATGGTGGAGAACGTGTTGTCGCGTTCGACTTCGACCTTGCCGCGCAGCGCCTGCACGCTCGGATCGTGCACGCAGGTATCGGTGAACTGGTCGAGCCCGGCCTTGCCGGTCACCAGCGCGGCGGCGACCGCGTGCTGCACGCTGACCTGCGACTCGCGTCCGGTGGAAATATCGGGGCGGTCGGTGCGAATGGCGAGCAGCGGGTTGCCGCGCACCACGACGCGGGTCACTTCCGCCGTCGGGTGATCCCGCCGCCAGTCCAGCACGCAATCGAGCACCGGATGAATCACAAAGCCGCAAGGGTAAGGCTTGTAGGACGTCGCCATGATCTCCCAGCTTTCGCCGAGGCCGCCGGTGATGACAGACAGATCGGGTGTTTCCGCCAGCGCATGATAGAAACCCTGTACGCCGGCGAGCGGCTCCGGCGGCCCGTCAAATCCCTTCTCCGCCAGCAGCGCCGACCACAAGCCGTTGCGCGCGGCGTTGCCGACGCTGAGACTCTTCGCCGGCGTGCCCAGGCATTCGCACAGGCCGGCCGCTTGCGTGGCGGCATTGCCGAGCGCCCACACCATCTGGCGCTCGTCGAGCGCGGCGAGCTTGCCGGCACCCGCCGCGGCGCCGAACACGCCGCAGGTCGAGGTGATGTGCCAGCCCCTGTCGTAGTGGCTCGGCGAGATCGCAAGCCCGATGCGGGCCTGAACTTCGTTGCCGAGGATGAAAGCGAGCAACAGGTCAGGCCCGCTCAGCCTGCGCAGTTCGGCCAGCGCCAGCACCGCCGGCGCCACCGGAGCAGTCGGGTGGATCACCGTGCGCAGATGGGTGTCGCAGAAGTCGTGGACATTGGCGCTCGCCGCGTTGAGGAACGCCGCACTCAAGGCGTCGACGCGCTCGGTCCGGCCCACCACCGTCGCCTGTTTTCGATCGGAGAATTCGGCGAGCGAGCGCAGCGCGATGTCGACCGGCCCGGTGCGGCAGCCCGCCAGCGCCACGGCAAAGAAGTTCATCAGCGACCGCTTGGCCTGATGCCGCACCGGCGATGGAATGTCGTCCCACTGCGCGGCGACAATGAAGCGCGCGAGGCTTTCGGTGACGCCCGATTTCTGCAGCATGCTTTCCTCTCCAGACCTGTTCGGAGCATCGGCCGGCCCGCACCAAAGCACAATTGCGGCCTCGGTGGACGAGGCACGAAATTTTGCCCTATGGTGCTCCGGCAAAAGCCCGCCGCGAGTGCGGGCGAAAAGACAATTTTGGGAGGCCGATGCGATGCGGATAAATCCCGGGCTACCCGCATTGGCCGTGATGTTGGCGGTGGGTTTGGCCACCGGCGCCGCGCGCGCCGAGGATTATCCAACCCATCCGATCCGGCTGGTCGTGCCCTACGCCGCCGGCGGCGGCGCCGACTCGGTGGCCCGTATCGTCGCCAAGCGTGTCGGCGAAACCATCGGGCAACCGATCGTGATTGAGAATCGCGGCGGCGCCGGCTCGATCATCGGCGCCGAACTCGTCAAGAAATCCAGCCCCGACGGATACACGCTGCTGCTCGGCCAATCCGGGCCGATTTCGATCAACCCCGCGGTCTACAGGGACCTTCCCTACGACCCGCTGAAGGATTTCGCGCCGGTCACCATGACCACGGCATATCCCTACATCATGGTGGTCAGTCCCGCGCTCGGCGTGAAGACCCTGCAGGAATTCGTGGCGCTGGCCAAAAGCAAAACTGACCAATTGAACTACGGCACCACCGGCGTCGGCGCCGCCAATCACCTGGTCACCGAGCTGTTCGACCGCAAGGCCGGGATCAGGATGACGCATATTCCCTATCGCGGCACCGCGCTCGCGGTGACCGACCTGATCGCGGGCCAGGTGCAGGTGGTGTTCGCCGATCCGATTTCGGCGCTGCCGCACATCAAGGCCGGCACGCTGCTCGCGCTGGCGGTGACCAGCAAGGAACGCTCGCCGGTCGCGTCCGACGTGCCGACGATTGCCGAAAGCGGCTACCCCGGCTTCGACGCCATCGCCTGGCATGGCATCCTGGCGCCGGCCAATACGCCGACCGCGATCATCAACCGGCTCAACGCGGAGATCGTGGCGGCGCTGAAGGATCCGGAAACCAAGGGCTTGCTGGAAAAGCAGGCGATCCAGACCGTCGGCAATTCGCCGCAAGCCTTTGCCGATTTCATCAAGCAGGATATCGCGATCTGGAAGGAGGTAGCCGAGCAAGCCAGGGTCGAGGTGAAGTAGGCTATCGCCGATCAGCGCCGGACATAGCAGTGGAAGCCGCCGTAGATTCCCGAGCGGTCCAGCTCGAATCCGATGGCGCTTCGCTCCTCGTCGCGGCGCCAGATCTCCCGAAGGCCGGCGAGCCCCTCGCCTTCCAGCGGCGAGTCAGCGCCGGCGGTACGGAAAATCACGCGAACGTTGTTGCTGCCGGTGCGATCGATGGCATTCCAGAGCGCGGCGATCTCCTCCGTCGCCATCCAGTCCTGCGAGTCCAGCAGCACCACGGCATCGACCTCGCGCGCCGGAAGGCTTTCCAGGAACAGCCGGAGATTGGCATGTACCGGAATGATCAATCCCGCGCCATCGCGCATGCGCTCGTACTGGCGACGCTGCAGATAAGGCGGCAGGCAGCGATCGCCGGGACCGGAGTAGCTGCGGTGCAGCGCCTGCCATGCGAAATAGTTGGTTTCGTTGGGGTGCCCGTTGATGAGGCGCAGCAGGCGCTGATGCAGCACTTCGTTGAGCGGGGCGCCGGCGCCGAGCAGCGCGCGCTGTTGCGGCGGAATGCCGAGGCTGAACAACAGCGCAGGCGTGCCGGTGAGCAGCCGCGCCAGCGGCGAATGAAACAGCCAATTCAGGCGATCCAGCGCCTGCAGCCGTTCGGGCGCGTCGGGCTTGCCGTTCAACAGCGCAGCCAGATCGATGCGGGCGAATTTCGCCAGCACATGCGCCAGGCCGATGAAGCGGCCGAGCATGCCATGGCGGTAAAACCCGTCGGTGAAATAGGCATGCCGCGGACGTCCGATGATGTTGCGCTTGTCCCAGTAAGCGCGCGCGTCGGCATCCAGCATCAGCCACAGTCGCTGGCGATAGAGTTCCGCATTGGCGGGCGAGGCGGCTTCGCCGAAGAACTGCCAGAACTCGGCGTAACTGGAAAAGGCGCGAAGCCCGGCCAGCTTGAGCTTGAGCAGCGAAAGATGCGCTTCATTGAGGTCGACGGCGTAGACCTGGGCCGGTTGCGCGGTAAGATAGGACAGCGCGTTGCATCCGCCGGACGAGATGGTGACGATCGTCGATCCCAGGGGCAATTGCAGCGCGGCGAGATCGGCTTCCGGATCCTCCCAGATCTGGGTGTAAACCAGACGGCGAAACCAGAACGCAAACAGCTTGTCCCAAATCGTCGCCTCGGTCTCGTTCCTGCTGTTGCGCACCGCATCCGCGATCAATTGCGTATTCATCCCTGCCTCGAATCAACAATTTGACGAGGGTATCGCCCGCTCACTGCAGTTTTGCGACAACGGCAGGCTGCGCCGCAGCAGCAGAATTACGGGGTCATTCGAAGATCACGCGCCGCCTGTCACATCCCTGTCGCGCGAACATCAGAAGGGAGTAAGCGACACACCCGATCAAGAGTCGCAGCAATGTCCACATATTCCTCGGAGATCGGTCCCGACGCCTCGTGGCCGATCGAGGCGACCCGTCGCATGAACCGGATGTATCGCCGACAGCGCCACATCTACGACGGCACCAGGCGTTATTACCTGCTTGGGCGAGACCGGTTGATCGCCCGCCTGCGGCCTGGTGCGGGCGCAACGGTGCTGGAAATCGGCTGCGGAACCGGCAGGAACCTTGTGCACGCTGCCGGGCGTTATCCCGAGGCGCGATTTTTCGGCATCGATGTTTCCACGGAAATGCTGACGTCGGCGATCTCGGCCATTTCGCGGCGCGGCATGACGGATCGCATCCGCGTTGCGCATGGCGACGGAACCGTGTTCGACCCTCATCGCCTGTTTGGCGTTGCGTCGTTCGATCACGTAATGATCTCCTACTGCCTTTCCATGATTCCGGACTGGCGCTGCGTTCTCCAGGCGGCAGCGAGCCGCCTCAGGCCCGGCGGCCGGTTGCACATTGTCGATTTCGGCGGTCAGGAGCGTCTGCCCGGGATCGCCCGCACGCTGCTGTTGCGGTGGCTTGCAATGTTCGACGTCGCACCGCGCGACGATCTTGAGCACGAGCTGTCGGCGATGGCCGGCCGCGCCGGCGCCGATCTCAGGTTCCAACGGCCGTTCCGCGGTTACGCGCAGTATGCGGTACTGACGCTGCCACTGGGGCCGATCGCACCGTGAGCGCCTGGCTGGCACTTCTTGGGGCGGGTTTGCTCGAAGTTGGCTGGGCCTTCGGGCTGAAATACTCCGACGGCCTGACCCGGTTCTGGCCGACCGCCGCGACCGCGCTCGCGATTGCGTTCAGTTTCGGCCTGATGGCGGTGGCGCTGAGGTCGCTGCCGTTCGGCACCGCCTATGTGGTCTGGACCGGGATCGGCGCCGTCGGCAGCATCCTGGTCGGAATACTGGTCTACAGCGAACCCTCCGATCCCGTTCGTATCCTGTGCCTGACGCTGATCGTGGCGGGAATGGTCGGTCTCAAGCTCAATTCACCGGTGTGAGCGGCTTGGCGCGCAAGTTCCGCCACGCTTCGACGCCGGCGAACAGCGCAAGCGCGATCACAAACGGCAGCAAGTGATACAAGGAACGGAACATCAGGAGCGCCGCGATCAGCGGTTCCTTGTCGTCGCCGCCAAGTCCAAGCAATATCGCGGCGTCGAATACGCCCAGCCCCGCCGGCGCCTGGCTGGCAAATCCCAGCAATGTCGCGGCAATGAACACCGTGGTCAGGCGGAAGAAATCGATGTCCAAACCGGTGGGGATCAGCACATACATCGCAAGCGCGGCAGCGCCGAGGTCGAAGATGCCGATCACGATCTGCAACAGCACCATCGGCCCGGAAGGAAGCCGGACCGGCCAGCGCCAGGTTCCAAAGCTTCTCGGCGAAATCCAAATCCAGACTACAAAGGCCATGATCCCGAGCAGCAGCGTCACTGCTACGAGGCGATTAAGCTGCGGCGGCAGATAATCCATCAGGCCGATGGCGCCCGGTTCGTAGGACAGGCTGAGCCCGAGCGCCGTCAGATTTCCGAGCCAGAATGTAAGCCCGGTCAGGAAGCAGATGTTCGCCACGTCGACCGCGCCGAGGCCGTGCCAGGAATAGACCCGATAGCGGATGACGGGCGAGATCAGCGCGACCGCGCCTATTCCGTGCGCAATCGGATAACTGGTGAAGCTTGCGAGCGCCGCGATCCGGTAGGGAACGTCCAACCGACCAACGGTACGGAGCGCAAACAGATCGTAGAAGGTCAGACTGCCATAGGATATCGCCACCAGCGCCAGGGACAGCGCGATCAGGCGGGTGTCGGTGGCCGCCACGATGGCGAAGACTTCGTCGAAATTTGACTTTCTTCAGCGCATGCGTGAGCGCGAAGATCGCACCTGCCGCGATGGCGAGGCTGACGACGATGCCCAGGCCTCTCAGTCGGACGCTGTTGCCGGGCGCCTTTTGCAGCACAGGGATTTCCAGGGCGTATATCCGTTCGGGCAACGATATCGAATGCCGCACCAGCCGATTCGGGGCGGCCGATACCATCCCTTGGCACGTTGATGTGACAGTCGCGTTACCGTCCGCGAGCATGCACAGCAATAGCTGGGCAGCGCGTTTCAAGAAAGCTTGTACGGTGGAACGAAATCCGGACGCATTGTGGTCGCATGTCGTTCACGCGGTCTCGGTAAGACACGCCCGAGAAACCGGAGCGATATTCGAGGCAACATGAGCGCGGAATTCGACTACGATCTTACCCGGGAGCAATGGGAGGCGCTGAGGGCTATCCGTATGCCCGCACCGCGAGCCTTGAACCGGTCCGTTCTCGAACAGCTCGCGGCGCTTCAGCTCGCGACGATGAATGGGGATTTTGCGGTTATCACGCCGAAAGGACGCAAGGTCCTGATCAGAGGATCGTCCAGGTTACTGGACGTAGCGGCTTGACTTGACGCCTGGACCTGCCCCGGCGTCAGGCGCTTTAAAGAGATTTTCCCTGACGCCCATCGAAAGATGGTATACAATTACAGGGTTCAAGTATGCGGGTAATCAACTTTTAGCTCAAAATCATTTTCGTGTGCACCTCAATCGGCCTCAATGCCTCTTATGAGGATTTCTGATGCAGGCAACACCCAATCTTCCCACGCCCGACTTCACCTTTGATCCCAGCGCGTCGGGAGCATGCATCGCCGGCGTGCGACCCTATCGCAACGGCTCCTATCGGCTCGACGCCGAGACCATCGGGAACAAATTCATCGTTCACAATTATGGACATGGCGGCGCCGGCATCACGCTGAGCTGGGGATGTGCCGCCAAGGTGCGCGATATCGTCCAGAGCCGTCTGGCGACCTCCCATGATACGGAAGCCGCCGTGCTGGGCGCCGGCGTGATGGGCATGACCGCGGCGACGCGGCTGCTCGATCTCGGCCTGAAGGTGACGATCTATTCGGACCGCAAGCCGGCCGATACCACCTCTTCCAAGGCCGGCGGACAATGGGCCGTGTCCGTCGTCGAATTTCAGGGCAAGGAGCAGGAACTCGGCGACATCATCAGGACTGCCTATACGACCTTCAAGGACAGCATCGGCAACGGCTTCGGCGTTTCCCAGCAACCGAACTACACCGCCACGCGATCGCACAATCTCGATATCGTGCTGACACTGGCACCGGGCCTCATTCCGGAGCCGATCGCGCTGCCGCGAATGCCGTTCGAAGGGCACACCAACCCCGGGTTCGAGTATCAGACGCTGCTGATCGAACCGCCGATCTTTCTGGGCAAGCTTGAAGCAGACCTGAACACGCGTGGCGCCACTTTCGTGCAGAAGAAATTTGCCAGCAGGTCCGACGTTTTCAATACGGTGACGCAAAATATCATCGTCAATTGCACCGGCCTGGGGGCGATGACGCTGTGGAGCGATCCGAAAATGTCCCCGATCAAGGGGCAATTGGCGATGTTGCCGGCGCAGCCCGGCCTGCAATATCTCTACGGCCAGAACGGCTACATGTTTCCGCGCGCCGACCATGTCGTCATCGGCGGCACCTTCGAGGCCGGCGTGAACAACGAGACAACCAACAAGACGGTCTGCCAGGGCCTCGTCAATCACATCAAGTCGCTGTTCGGACAGGCGCCGGCCAAGCCGCTTTCGGACATCCACATTCACAATCCAAACCACGCGCCGATCGTCAATCCGGGCGTGCCGGACGTCTAGTGTCGCAGGTTCGATCGGCCGGGCGCCGATGGCCACCCCCGTTCAAAGAAAAAACCCGGAGCAGCCGCTCCGGGTTTTTCAGTTCAGTGTTCAGCCGCGAGGGCTGGCCCCCCGGTTCATTCGGCCGGTGCTGCGAGCGGCATGTCGTCGTGATGGGCGACGTAAGACTCGCCGGCACCGAGCCGGCTGAGCGTGAGCAGCCCTGCGGCTACCACCGCATAGGCAAATGCCACCGCAGGCGTCACGCCGAAACCGCTGCCGATGCCCACGGCCTCGCCGTGCATGAAGCCGAAATAGGTCAGCACCGCGCCGGCAAAGGCGAAGGCCGACGCCTTGGCGAAGTCGCGCTCGATCACGAACACGCCGACGGCGCCGAGCACGAGGCCGGCCAGGATCGAGCCGCCGCCCATCACTTCCAGCCCGTGATAAAGCACGCCCTGCTGCGGCAGTGCCGCGATCGCCGCGGCCTTGACGTCACCGACCTTGTCGGCGGCAAGGCCGGCTGCCTGGGCCGCGTTCAGCGTCGACCCCAACATGGTGTCGATCTGCAGCTTGGCCCAAGCGGCCAGATGCGGCGTCAGTGCCAGCACGATCGCAGGTGCATGCTTGACCGGGGTGGTCTGGAACGCCTGCGCGCCGATCAGCATGCCGATGTAGAGCAGGATCGGCGAGATCGCGACCACTGGCACCAGCGCCAGCAGCACCGAGATGATGCCGAGCCATGACAGCAGGATCACCATGACCCCGGTCGCCGCCGAGTAGCCGATCCGGCCGCCCATCGCCTTCCAGCCGGGATGGCCGATATAGACCGCGTTGATGAAGGGGTTGCCCATCAGGCAGCCGATCAGGCTGACGACGCCGTCGGCGGTCAGCACGCGGGTGGTCGGATATTCGTCGCCCGCAGCCTCGGCGCTTTCGACGTTGTCCATGGCCTCGACCAGATCGTAGATGCCGAACGGGATCGCGGTGACCAGGATGACGCCGAGGAATTCGAAGCCGGAGAAGACCTGATTAACCGCCGGGATCGGCACCGAAAAGCCGAAACTGGCGAACGCATCGCCGACGCCCTTGACGCTCAGGCCGCCGAGCCCGAGCCCGAAAAGGTTGGAGCCCCAGGCGATGATCATGCCGGCCGCAATCGCGACGAGACCGGCCGGGATTCCCTTGAAATATTTAACGCCGCCGAACCAGCTCACCATGATGATGGCGAAGCAGATCAGACCGATCTGCGGCGTCATGTACATCTCAAGCGCAGGCCGCATCGAGATGAAGGTCACGGAAACCCCGGCGAGCGTGCCGAGCAAGGCGGCGCGCGGGGTAATCCTTCGGATCACCGGCGCGATGAAGCCGCCGATCATCAGGATAAAGCTCTGGAAGAACACCCAGACCAGGCCGGCCGACCAGCCCTTCATCGGATCGCCGGTCTTGATCGTGACCGGCAGCATGATCACGAAGGTGACGATGAACATGTGCGGCACGCTGACGCCGGACGGCAGCGCGCAGACGTCGGTACGGCCGGTTTTTTGCGCCAGCCGATAGGCGAGATACGCATAATAGAAGGTGGAAAGACACATCATCAGGCCGAGCGCCGGCAGGATGCGGCCGAACACCAGCGAGTCCGGCATCTTCAGCACGAAGCGCAACAGGCCGGTGAGCACCAGCATGTTGACGAGGATGTTGGTACCGAATCCGAAGAACGCGTTCCAGTCGCCCGGCGTCCATAATACGGGATTGAAATCGCCTTTGCTCGCAGTCGCTGTCGTGCTCATTGTCATGCCCCTACTGCTGATTTGCTTGAAGTCTCCGGTGTCATTGCCTTGAGAACCGCAGCCGAGTCGGCGACCCAGCCAAAGATGCCACCCTGGGCCTTGATCATTTTCAGGCCCATTTCGTGGAATTCGGGAAAATAGGAGGCGCAGCCGTCGGACAGCACCACGCAGCGATAGCCGCGGTCGTTGGCCTCGCGCACGGTGGTGTTGACGCAGACCTCCGTGGTCACGCCGCACACCAGGAGATTCTCGATGCCGTACTTCTCCAGCACGTCGGAAAGTTCGGTGGCGTAGAACGCGCCCTTGCCGGGCTTGTCGATCACGATCTCGCTGTCGAGCGGATAGAGGGCGGGAATGATGTCGTGACCGGCCTCGCCGCGGATCAGGATCCGCCCCATCGGGCCGGGATCGCCGATACGCAAGGATGGCGCGCCGCGCTCGATCTTGGCCGGCGGCGCATCCGACAGATCGGGCAGATGGCCCTCGCGGGTATGCACCACCAGCATGCCGAGATCGCGCGCCGCATTCAGCACCGAGGCGATCGGCTGCACCGCGCGGGCCAACTGCGAGACATCGTTGCCGAGCGTTTCGCCGAAGCCGCCGGGCTCCATGAAATCGCGCTGCATGTCGATGATGACAAGCGCGGTGGACGGCCAGTCGAGATCGATGGGTTCAGGCTCTGCGGCGACGGTGCCGCTGGATAGCTGCTTTGAGTTCGCCATACCGTACGCACCCCAGGCGAGAGAACTCTCTGGGGTCAACGAAGCAAGGCCTATGCCATTGTGTACAATGCCGTCCGGCGCTGCTGCGTTTGGGAATCTTTTGTGTTTTCAGCCAGTTGTATTTTCAACTGACGTTTGCTCATTCCCTGTGCGTAGCTTTTGCGACGTGCAGTTGCTCATTCATTAAGCGTGAAGTTCATGCTGCCGTCGTATAAGGCATCGCCCAAATCGCGACCGGTCGGCTCGTCCGCAGCGCGCCGCCGCGGACGAAGCCAACACAGGGCTTGGTCGAAAAGCCGCTTCGAATCAAACGGTTCCGACAATTCCCTCGACGAGATAGTCGGTGGCCTCCAGCGAGGGGTCGTAGAGGCCGGTGTCCCTGCTGGAGATGATCTTGCCGGTATTGCTTTTGACGGTGCCGGTGAAGATCGGCTTGCCGGCCTTGAGATCGGCGATCGCGGCCATCGCGGCATTCTTGCCGGCTTCGCTTGCGCCGGCGCCAAAGGCCGAACTCACCACCATGTCCTTGTCGTAACCGCCGATCACCATGTTGGGCAGCTTCTCTCCCTTGGCGATCATGCCGGCGAAGCTCTTGTAGATCGTTCCCCACTTCAGCTCGGCGCCGGTGATGAAACCCTTCGGCGCCAGATCGGCCTGATTGGCATTATGACCGCAGCTCTTGACGCCGCGCTTCTCCGCGGTCTCGATCACCACCTTCGGACTGTCGATATGGCAGGCCACGATATCGCAGCCGGCGTCGACCAGCGCATTGGCGGCCTCCGCCTCGCGCACCGGCAGTGCCCAGTCGCCGGTGACGATCAACTGTACGGTCGCATTGGGATTGACCTTGCGCGCGCCGAGCATGAAGGAGTTGACGTTGCGCAGCACCAGCGGGATCGGCTTCGCCGCGACGTAGCCGATCTTGTTGGACTTCGTCGACAGGGCCGCCGCAATGCCGTTTACATAATGTCCCTGATCCAGGTAGCAGAAATAGCCGCCGGCGTTTGCCGGATGCTTGTCGGCCTGCCACAGCGAGGTCGGATGACGGAACTCGATCTTGGGATATTTCTTGGCCGCATCGATCATGAACGGGTTGAAATAGCCGAACGACGTCGGGAACAGCAGCGTCGCGCCGTCGATATTGATCATCGACTCCATCGTCTTCGCCACCGCCGCCGTTTCCGGCACGTTCTCTTCTTCAACCAGCTTGACACCGGGAATCTCTCGCAGCGCCCTGGCGCCGACCGCGTGAGCCTGGTTCCAGCCGTAGTCTTGGCGCGAGCCGACATAAATGATGCCGACGGTGATGTCGGCGGCGCGGGCCGGCCCGCCGAGGCCGGAAACGACGAACGGGCTTGCGGCGACGCCGCCGAGGAAGGTTCGGCGTGAAAGCGAAGGCTTGGTCATGGACAATCTCCCTGACGGCCGGAACCTGTCCGGCACGGTGTGGATGGTGAACTGGGCATGGCGACCGTTGCGGAATTCATTTCGTCGCCCGCGCTTTTCGCTTGGGCAGCCGGGCAACCTTTGACGGGCTGCCGGCATCGGCGGCCTCGGCATAGCGCGACAGCACCGCGCCGAGATCGAACTGGGCGTCGCGGCCCTGATCGAGCAGCGCGCGATGCTCGACTGAGCCGAGATGATGGTCCATCACCGCGATGGCGGCTTCGGCATTGCGGCCGCGCAGCGCAGCAACGATTTCGCGATGCTCGCTGACGGCGCAATCGGCGGAATGCGGCCGGCCGTAAAGCGCCAGGATCAACGAACAGCGCGACACCACTTCGCCGAGATACCGCCGCAACAGACGGTTGCCCGACATCTCGCCGAGCCTGATGTGGAATTCACCGGCCAGCCGGATCGATACCCGCGCCTCGCCTGCTTTTCGCGCAGCCTCTTCCTCGCGGACATGGCCCTCGAGCTCGGCGCCGAACTCCGGCCGCCAGCGCGCGATCACCAGCCGCACCACTTCGCGCTCGAGCGTCCGACGGACCTCGAACACCTCTTTAGCCTCGTCCAGCGTCGGCTTCGCGGTCGTCGCCGTGCGCCGCGGCGGCGCATCGACCAGGCCCTCGGATTGCAGATGAGCGAGCGCGGCACGCACCAGGGTACGGCTCATGCCGAACTGCGCCCCGACCTCGTCCTCCGGCAGCTTCGTGCCCGGCGGAAGCGCCTGCTCGATAATCGCCTGGCGCAAGGCCTTGCAGGCCATATCGACACGGGAGGACTTCTTGCTCATCGAAATCTCGTTTCAAATTCTCGCCGCAGGCTTTCAGCACTCAGTCCGGAGTTTCGCATACGGTAATCGCAAATCTCGTACACAGGATGCGGCAATTTTGGTCGATGCGCTTGAATAAGGGGCAGCACACCGCCCAAACTTTGCGCTTCGATTAGCCTCGGAAAACGCGGATAATCAGCGACAAGTGCGCAAGCTGTGGTAGCGCCCGCCGTGACCCGGTGCGGGCCCACCGACGTTTTGGGCATGGAAAATCACGATCTGGCGTGAATTCTTGTATACAGGATCAGGCGCGCGCCAAACGCACACATGGAAGTCCGTATGTCGGAGACGGTGGTCAAACTGCGATTGAACCAGCAGCAACTGGAACTGTTGGATCGCACCATTGCGCAAGGCGTAGCGCCCGATCGCGTTTCGCTGGTGCGGCTGGCGCTGCGCGAATACGCCGCCCAGCGCAAGGCGGAAGCCGCGCAATGACGCCAAGAACGATCATCGCCGAATGGATTTTGGAGCCCGGCACCGGCAAGGCGGTCGAACTCCTCAAAGGACAGATCCTGCGCATCGAGCAGGTCGAGGGCGGCCAGTGCGCCGATTTCAACTGCTTCAACCTGCACGACTACAAGGAATTCATGCATTGCGGCCGTACACGCACGGTGCACGGCTTTCATCCGACCACCGGCACCTTCATGTGGTCGGCGCCGCCGCGCGAGCGGGCGATGCTTTACATTCTCGAGGACACGGTCGGCCGCAACGACGTGCTGTTCCCACGCTGCAGCGCCTACGTCTACGAAGCCTCTTACGGCTTCGCCGTGCACACCAATTGTCACGACATCCAGGCCGAGGCACAGCGCGAATACGGACTGACGCCGGACGACGTGCATGATTCCTTCAATCTGTTCATGTGCACCGGCGTCGACGAGGACGGCCACGCCTTCATGACGCGGCAGACCACCAAGCCCGGCGACCATGTCGACCTGCTGGCGCTGATGGACGTGCTGGCGGTCCCCAATGTCTGCGGCGCCGACGTGATGAAGACCAGCAATTTTTCGTTAAAGCCGCTGAAGCTGACGGTGTTCGCCGCCACCGAGGCCGACCTCGCCAAAGTGCCCGCTACGCCAAAGCTTGCCAGCCAGCGCACGCCGAAGGATTTCCGGAACCGGGCCATCAAGAGCGACCGACCGTTGCGGCGCGATCCCGCCTACAGGGCGGAATTCCCCAACACCCCGATCGTCGTCACCGAGCTTCCGGTCCCGCTTGCGCCCGACGAGATCGCAATGTTCAACGCCGTGAAACGCTCGGATATCTATGGCGACGATGACGCCGCGGCGCTGCGCGATCTGGTGTTCTCGTGGTGGGAGGAGCGTTTCCTGCAGGCCCATGCGGGCGCGCCTTCGATCGGAACCAAGTGATGGATGCCTTCGCCCGCGCCGACGATGTGACGTTCGACTTCCGGACGCTGTCGGCGCGCGAGCGATACAAATTGATGATCGGCACCGTGACGCCGCGGCCGATCGCGCTGGTGACCACGGTCAATCCCGAAGGAAAGATCAACGCCGCGCCGTTCAGCTTTTTCAACTGCCTGTCGGCGGATCCGCCGATCCTCGCGCTCGGGGTGGAGAACCACCCCGACATGTCGTTCAAGGACACCGCGCTCAACGTCCGCCTGACCGAGGTTTTCACGGTCAACATGGTGTCGCATGCGATTGCCGAAGCGATGCACATTTGCGCGGTGCCCTTCGCTTCCGGACGCGACGAGCTGCGAGCCGCCGGCCTGACGGCG
>DATNMT010000126.1:0-9216 GCA_035602495.1 Bradyrhizobium sp. | reverse complement strand
GACGTTGCGGGATGAAGCGCTGCCGAACCTGATGCGCAAGGCGATCGCGCACGGGCTCGGGGAATAAAGCTACCCCGCGCTCGACAGCTTCCCCGGTGCCGGCATCTGCACGATCGGCGGCTTGGCATTGAGGCCTTCAACCTGAAAGCCGGCGACGCGCTTGTAGTTGGCGGCGATTTCTTCCAATTCCTGCAGCGACAATACGTCGGTGACGACGCCAAAGCCGTCCGGGGCGCGCTCCTCGACCAGTTGCATGACCTGTTCCGGCCCGTTGCGGCGGTTGAGCATCACGAGATCGGTCGTGGCCGGCCGGCGTTCGGCCTCATACGCCGCCAGCGCGGCGTGGGTGGCGCCCTGCGCCAGAATTTCGCGGGTGATGACGCGGGCGTCGAGGATCGCCTGCGATGCGCCGTTGGAGCCGATCGGATACATCGGATGCGCGGCGTCGCCCATCAGTGTGGTCCGGCCGAAGGTCCATTGCGGGATCGGATTGCGGTCGACCAGCGGATATTCGTAAGCGTGCGGGCAATTGCGGATCAGTCCGGGCACATCGAGCCAGTCGAATTTCCAGTCCTTGAACCACGGCAAAAACTCTTCGAGTTTTGCCGCGCGGTTGTAATCCTCGCGGCGCCACTGATAGGTCGGCGGCATGTGCTGCTCGGCGACCCAGTTGATCTGATGCTTGCCCGTCGCGTCGGGCTCCCTCGAAATCGGGTAGCAGACGAATTTCAGCATTTGATGGCCGGCCATGATCATGGTGCGGCCGGACAGAAACGCGTCGGAAGTGGTGATACCGCGCCACAGGATGCGGCCGTTCCAGATCGGCGGGCCTTCCTGCGGATAAAGCCTTTCGCGGATCGCGGAATGAATGCCGTCGGCCGCGATCAAGAGCGCACCGCCATGGTGGCCGGCCGGTTTGCCGGTCGCCTTGTCGATGAATTCGGCGCGCACGCCGTCAGTCGTTTCGGTCCAGCCAACGAGATGATGGCTGGTGAGAATGTTCTCGGCGCCTAACCGCTCGGTGGCGGCGTCGAGCAGGATCTGCTGCAACGTGCCGCGATGAATCGAAAATTGCGGCCATTTGTAACCGGCTTCCAGCCCGCGCGGCTCGCTCCAGATCGGCTTGCCGTGTTTTGAGAAATACGCGAGCCCTTTTGTGCGGACGCCCGATGCGTCGAGCTTCTCGAGCAGGCCGAGTTCGGTCAATTCGCGCACGGCGTGCGGCAGCACGTTGATGCCGACGCCGAGCGGCTTTAGTTCGGCCACGCTCTCGAACACTTTGGCGGCGACGCCGATCTGGTGCAGGCTGAGCGCCAGCGTCAGCCCGCCGATGCCGCCGCCTGCGATAAGTACGGTCATGACAGGCCCTCGGTGACAGCCAAGTGATGACATGGGAGCGCCGCGCTGGGCAACAGCGAAAGCCGGCCTGGCAGCGCCGTTGGGATGGACGGCGGACGAGAGCGCCGTTATCGTTCGGTTTCCCCATGAGGACAAGAACATGCTCAAGCTCTATTATGCTCCCGGCACCTGCGCGCTCGCCTCCCATATCGCCTTGCAGGAAACCGGCGCCGCCTACACCGCCGCGCGGCTCGATTTCAAAACCAACCAGCAGAACAGCCCGGAATATCTCGCGATCAATCCGAAAGGGCGCGTACCCTCGCTGGTGACGGATCGCGGCATCCTGACCGAGACGCCGGCGATGCTCGCCTACATCGCGCAGAGTTTTCCGAAGGCGAAACTGGCGCCGCTCGACGACGCCTTTGCGTTTGCCCAGGTGCAGGCGTTCAATAGTTATCTGTGTTCCACCGTGCATGTGGCGCACGCCCATAAGGGCCGCGGCTATCGCTGGGCCACCGACGAGGCTTCGTTCACCGACATGAAGCGCATGGTGCCGAAATCGATGGGCGCCTGCTTCGCGCTGATCGAGCGTAATATGCTGAAGGGGCCGTGGGTGATGGGCGACACCTACACGGTCTGCGATCCCTATCTGTTTACGCTTTCGGGCTGGCTGGAAGGCGACAGCGTCGATATCTCGACGCTGCCGAAGGTGGCCGAACATCGCAAGCGCATGTCGGACCGGCCCGCAGTGCGCGAGGTCCTGGGCCAGGAGCTGGCGGCTGCCTGAGATTTTCGTAGGGTGGGCAAGGCGACAGCGTACCCACCGGCACGGGCACGGCACGACATTGGCTATGATGGGCAGAGCGCCAGCCAGGAGAAGTTCATGGGCAAGCCATCGAAGGAATTTTTCAGTCCAAAGACGCTGCCGCCGCCGCGGGGCTATTCGCATATCGCGAAGGTCACGGGCGGGACGACGGTCTATCTGGCCGGTCAGGTATCGAGCGACGCTTCAGGCAAGCTGATCGGCGAGGGCGATTTCGAGGCGCAGGTCGAACAGGTTTTCCGCAATCTCAAGCTTGCGGTCGAAGCCGCCGGCGGCGTGATGGCGGATATCGTCAAACTGAATACCTACCTCGTCGCCGAGGTCGATCAGGCCAGCATACCGAAGGTGCGGGCGATACGCGATCGCCATCTCAACGTCGAGAAACCGCCGGCCTCTACGCTCGTCACGGTCACGCGACTGGCCCAGCCGGGCTGGCTGGTCGAAATCGAGGCGGTGGCGGTTGTCGGCGATTGATACGAAAACGGCGCCCGCGAGGGCGCCGTTTCGTCGTCGCAGCATTCACGCCGCCTTGGTCTTGAGGTGGCGGAACATGATGTTGCGCGCCTCGTCGTCCATCTCGGCCTTGAAGGTGAACTTGTCCTTCAGGGCGACCGCCCGTGCCGCGGCCGGCCTTGCCGAAATCTCATCGACCAGCCGTTTGACGTTGGGGAATTTCGCATAGGCCTCTTCGCCGAGCACGAACGGCGCCAGCCGCGCCCAGCCCCAGAACGCCATGTCCACGATGGTATAGGTATCGCCGACCATGTAGCGGCTGTTGGCGAGATGGTCGTTGAGAATGGTGTAGTGACGCTCCGCCTCGAACTGATAGCGGTTGCGCGCATAATCCAGGTCCTTCGGCGCGAAGTTCTTGAAATGCACCGCCTGTCCCGAATAGGGGCCGAGGCCGGTGGCGATGAACATCAGCCAGGACAGCAGCTGCGCGCGGGTTTTGGGCGCGCTCTGTGGCAGGAATTTGCCGGTCTTCTCGGCGAGGTAAAGCAGGATCGCGTTACTGTCGAACACGAACACGCCGTCATCGTCGATCGCCGGCACCTTGCCGTTCGGATTCACCTTGAGGAATTCCGGCTTGAACTGGTCGCCCTTGCGGGTATCGACCGGCACCAGCTCGTAAGGCAGGCCGGACTCTTCCAGAAACAGCGCGACCTTATTGGGGTTTGGCGCTCCGTTGAAATAAAATTTGAGCATTGGGGACTCCGTGGATTTGGCGGCATAAATCACAACGCGGACAGGACGTCGCGCTGGAAGCGCATTTTCTTGCGTGGTTCCGCGCCAAGCGCAACAGAAGAGTTTGTGACCCAGCCCGGCGCCCGGGGCTGGCGGGGGGATCGCCGCTACCTCTGATCATACCATCGTCCCCGGCACCTTGCCGGCGCGCCAGACATAGGTCGTGATCGACTTCAGACTCGCGGGTACCGCGAGCGTCATCGCGTCGGAAATCCTGAATTCAAGAGCGCCCAATTTGGTTTGCCCCGGATTGCGACCGATAGGGCGGCGCGGCTGCGCGATTGTCCGCTTGGACGCCAGAATGCTGCATAAGCAGTCCGAAAAAAATGCACCGGCACGGTATTCAATCGACACGCCCCGGTCTATGCTGAGGCCAATAAAACAGTTTCCATGGGAGGAAACACGATGTCGACCAAGCAGCGCGTCATCACGCGTCGTCAGGTGTTGGCGGGGTCTGCCGCCGGCGCCGCCGCACTGGCTTCTGGCTTTCCCGCACCGGCCATCGCCGACAGCGATCCGATCAAAATCGGCTACCTTCCCGCCTTGACCGGTCCCAGTTCGTCGACCGGCATCGGGATCAACCGCGGCACCGAGCTCGCGGTCGAGGAGATCAACGCCGCCGGCGGCGTCAACGGCCGCAAGATCGAACTGATCGTCCGCGACACCCAGAGCGACCCGACCAAGGCGGTCAACGCGGTGGCCGAGCTCACGCAGCGTCAGAAAGCGGCCATCATCTTTGGCCCGCTCAATTCGGGTGAGGCGCTGGCGGCGACGCCGTTGATCGCGCGCGACAAGGTCCCGATGCTTCATCCGTGCTGGGTCGATCAGCTGATCGACGTCAAGAAGTACCCGATGGCCTTCCGCGACGCCCCGACCAACCAGCAGATCGGCGGCGCGGCCAATCAATACGTGGTCGACGTGCTGAAGCTGAAGAAGGTCGCGGTCGTCAGCGACACCACCGGCTACGGCACGGCCTCGGTCGACGCCTATGTGCCGATGCTGAAGGCAAAGGGCGCCGAGGTGGTGTTCTCGGGCAATATCGACGCCGCCAATCCCGACCTCAAACCCGACATGCTGCGGATGCGCGGCGCCGGCGCCGACGTCATCATGCCGTGGAGCGTGAACGCGGGCTTCCTGGCGCGCATCCTCAATACCCGCGGCGCGATGGGCTGGGACGTGCCGGTGGTCGGACAGACCACGCTCGGCTCCGGACAGACCAAGGCGCTGCTGGAGAAGCCGGACAACTGGAACAAGGTCTACTCCAACAACTTCCGCAACGTCTGCTTCAGCAAGGACGGCAAGCTGCCGGCGCGCGCGCAGGAATTCGTCGAGCGGCTGCGCAAGGCCAAGCTCGACATGGGCGACACGCTGCTGTGGTGGATCGCGCTCGGCTATGACGCGCCGCGACTGATAGCCGAGACCATCAAGGCTGCCGGCACCTCGCCCGAGCAGATCACCGGTTACTGGAACAAGCTTACGGCGTGGCCCGGCGTTTACGGCGATATCACCTTTACGCCCGAGCAGCACAACGGCTTCCAGGACAACGAGGTCATCATGTGCGAGGTCAACTCGCTGCGTGACGGTGCGTTCAACCTCGCGCCGGGCTACGGCTCCTAGCCCGATGATCGAGTCGATCGTCTCCTACGGACTGGCGGTAGGAGCGGTCTATGCCATGATCGGCATCACCTACAACGTGATGTTCTCGGCCTCGCGGGTGTTCAGCTTCACCTCGGGAATGTTGGGTATGCTGGGCGGCGTGCTGGGGGCGCTGTTCATTACCAGGTTCGGCCTGCCGGTGGTTGTCGGCCTGGGGCTGGTGCTCGCGGGCGGCGCGGCGATCGGCGTTGTCACCGAGTTCGTCGCCGTGCGGCCGGTCCTGAAAAGCCTGGAGCAGCATCTCTACGTGCTGTCCACCCTGGCTTTTGCCTTGATGGTTCAGCAAGTCGTGGCCATCAAGTTCGGCACCGACGCCCAGCCATTCCCGCGTCTGTTGCCGATCGGCCCGGGCTTGCTCGATCAGCAGTTCTGGCTGCCGATGCTTGCCTGCGCTGCGACCATCGCGGGGCTCGAATTCCTGTATCGCCGCACGCTGGTCGGCCGCGCCTTCGTCGCGATTGCCGAAGACAGCTATGCCGCCCGTGCACTCGGCCTGCCCGAGCAGGGATTGCGCGTGGCGAGTTTCGCGCTGGCCGGCATCATCGGCATGCTGGCCGGCTTTACCGGCGCGGAGATGCTGCTGGCATTCTTCGGCAATCAGCCAATCCTCAATTTCTACGGTTTCGTTCCGGTGGCGCTGGGCGGCATGGGGTCGAACCGCGGCGCCGTGGCCGGCGGCCTCGCGCTCGGCCTTTTCCAGCAGGCGGCGAATTTTTTGGTCGGCGGCATCTTTGCGGCGGTTGCGGTGTTCGTGGTCTTCATTGCCGTCCTGCTGCTCAGGCCTGAAGGCCTGGCCGGCGTTGCCACGAGCCGCCGCGTCTGATGGCCGTCGCCGATCCTCCGATAGCGACCCATGTGGCACGTGCAGGCCGACATGCCCGGTTCGAGATCGCGCTGCCGTGGCTGGTGCTTGCCGTGGCAGGATTGGGCTTGCCGCTGCTCGATGACTCCTATGTCGGCGTGATCGCCCAGCGCGCCTGCATCTACTGGATCCTGGTGGCCGGCCTCAATCTGGTCGTCGGCTTTGCCGGCCAGATCGCGATCGGCTGGGTGGCGCTGCTGACGGTAGGCGCCTACACCACGGCCGTGCTGACGGCCGGGACCGTCACGGCGGAATGGAATCCCTATCTGGCGCTCGCCGCGAGCGGCCTCGGCGGCGCAGTGTTCGGCGGCTTTGTCGGCCTGCCGGCGCTCCGGCTGCGCACCTTCTACTTCGCCATGACGACGCTGGGCTTTGCCACCATCGTCACCCAGGTCGCGCTCGCCTGGAAGAGCGTGACCGGCGGCGGCGTCGGCACGCCGGGGCCGGTATTCCCGTGGCCGTTCGAGCCGGGCTGGGGGTTCTATTATTTCTGCTTCGGCCTTGCCGCGCTGGCCACCTGGATGACGGCCAACATCGCCGCCAGCCGGTTTGGCCGCGCGCTGGTAGCCATCCGCGACGCCGATGTCGCCGCCGAGGCCGCGGGCATAGCCAAGCCGCGGTTGCTGATGACCGTGTTCCTGTTCAGCGGTGCGTTGGCGGGCATCGCAGGCGGGCTGTTCTCTTCGCTGCAATCCTACATCACGCCCGACGCCTTCACGTTCGACCTGTCGGTGCTGTTCTTCATCGCCATCCTGATCGGCGGCCGCGGGTCGATCCTTGGACCCTTGCTCGGCACCATCATCCTGACCGTGCTGCCTGAAATAGCAGCACCAATGGTCGCCTGGTCGACGTTCCTCTATGCCGCGCTCCTGCTGGTGATCGTGCTGGTCGTTCCCGGCGGGATCGCGGACCTGTTGGACTACAGGAACCGACGGCCACTCAAACAGCACCGCGAGATCGCGCCGCGCCCGGAACTGCTGCCGCAATTGCTTGGCGAGCACCGCGACGACGCGGAGCTCGCACTATCGGAGATCAAGCTGAATTTTGGCGGGGTACGGGCGATCGACGGGCTCAGCCTCGAGATCCGCTCAGGCGAGGTGCATGGGCTGATCGGCCCCAACGGCAGCGGCAAGACGACGGCCCTGAACGTGATCTCCGGCTATTATGCACCATCGTCAGGCGAGGCGACATTGAACGGCATCAGGCTGCCGTTCAAGGCGCCGCACACCCGGGCGGGATACGGAATAGCACGCACCTTCCAGACGCCACGCCTGATCGGCGGCGCCTCCGTGATCGACAACGTCATGATCGGCGCCAGCAACGATGGCGAGTGCAGCTTTGTCGAATCGCTGATCGCGTTGCCGCGTCACCGTCGCGACGAGGCCCGCATCAGGGCCGCGGCGATGCGGGCGCTCGAGACTGTGGGATTGGACCAACTCGCGGCCGTGCGCGCCGACCGCCTGCAACACAGCGAGTTGCGGTTCATGGAGATCGCCCGCGCGCTGATGTTGCGCCCGAAATTTCTGCTGCTCGACGAACCGGCGGCCGGCCTCTCCGCGGAAGAAATCAGCCGCCTCGGCGCGCTGATCAAGGCGATCAGCCGCGCCGGCACCGGCGTGCTGCTGGTCGAGCATCATGCCGACCTGATCTTCGATATCAGCGATCGCGTGACCGTGCTCAACCTCGGAAAAGTGCTGGCGGCCGGCACGCCGGCCGAGATCCGCGCGCATCGCGAAGTGATCACCGCCTATCTCGGCGCCTGAACCTCTTGTACGTCATCAGCCTTTCGGCCGGATCCAAGAGCCATAACCGAAAACCATGACCGAGAGCCATGCCGCGGGGAACTGTCAGCCATCACCGCAGAGCCGTCATGGCGCGCGCCTTGCCCCTCGACTCCGCCCGGATTGTCATGTGGAATATTGCTGCAAAAATGCACATAGCGGGGGGTGATCCATGGCGGAAGCTTCTGTTCTGGCCGCGCCGGGCGCGCATGTGGTGGACAAATCCAACAAGGCGATCCTGGCCGCAGCAATCGGCAACCTGCTCGAATGGTACGATTTCGGCGTCTATGCTTATCTCGCCGGGCTGATCGCCACAAAGTTCTTCCCGAACAGCGATCCGACCGCCTCGCTGCTCGCCGCCTTCGCCGCCTATGGCGTCGGCTTCCTGGCGCGGCCGCTTGGCGGCATCGTGATCGGCCGCCTCGGCGATACCAAAGGCCGCAAGACGGCGCTGGTGCTCACCATCTTCCTGATGGCGTTCGGCACGGTCGCCATCGGCCTGTTGCCGTCCTATGAGGCGATCGGCGTCTGGGCGCCGATCCTGCTGGTTGCGCTTCGCATCGTGCAGGGGTTCGCGGCCGGCGGCGAATGGGGCACCTCGACCGCCTTCATGGTCGAATGGGCGCCGCAAAACCGTCGCGGCTTGTTCGGCAGTTTCCAGCAGGTCTCGACCGCCGGCGGCTCGCTGCTCGGCTCGGCCGTTGCCGCCATCATGACCTCGTCGCTGAGTCAGGCGACGATGCTCGACTGGGGCTGGCGCGTGCCGTTCCTGCTCGGCGTACTCTTGCTCTTCGTCGGCGCCTATCTGCGCCGGAACGTCGACGAAACGCCGACTTACGAAGCTAGCCGCCAGGCTGCCGTCGATCAGCCTGTTGTCGCCGGGCTTCCGCTCGGGGCGCTCGCCTTCGGCTTCACCATCTTCTGGACCATCGCCTATTACACGCTGCTCGCCTGGATGCCGAGCTTCACGCAGCGCTTTGCCGGGCTCACGCCCTCCCAGGCGCTGTGGTCGAACACGATCGGCCTGATCGCCATGGTGATCGCGGTTCCGTTCTGGGGCGCGCTTTCGGACAGGGTCGGCCGCAAGCCGCTTCTGATGGCCAGCGCGATCAGCATCGGACTGTTCTCCTATCCGCTGTTCTCGCTGATGACCAACGGCACCGGTCTCGCTCTGGTGCTGCCGCTCCAGATCCTGTTGGGCATTTTGCTTGCGCTCTATTCGGGCGCGGGCCCTGCGGCGATCTCGGAGATCTTTCCGACACATCTGCGCTCCACCTGGATGACGAGCGGCTACGCGCTCGCTGTCGCCATCTTCGGCGGTTTCGCGCCGTTCATCGCGACCTGGCTCATCCAGGTCACGGGATCGCCGGTGTCGCCGACCTATCTCTATCTGTTGCCTTCGGCGGTGATTTCGCTTGCCGTGATCTGGAGCCTGAAGGAAACCGCTGGGACAAAACTGAGCTGAGTAAGCGAACGAGTAGTCCATGCTCATCCGGTTCGACGGACGCACC
>DATNMT010000096.1:0-8895 GCA_035602495.1 Bradyrhizobium sp. | reverse complement strand
GAGGGCCTGAGCCATGAGTTGGCCGCGCGCTTCTACGCGGCGCGCGGCTTTGAGACCATCGCCCACGCCTACCTGCGAAACGCGCGGCACTGCTATCTTCGGTGGGGGGCGCTCGGCAAAGTGCGGCAACTCGACCAGCGTCACCCGCGGCCGCAGGGAGAAACCTCTTCGCCTACCGCAACTTTCGGCGCGCCCGTCGAGCAACTGGATGTCGGGACGGTGGTGAAAGCTTCGCAGGCGGTGTCCGGCGAGATCGTCCTCGGCAACCTTATCAAGACGCTGCTGCGGATCGCGGTCGAACATGCCGGCGCCGAGCATGGCCTGCTGATCCTGTTCCGGGGCGACGAGCCACGGATCGCGGCGGAAGCGACGACCGACCGCGGTCAGGTCGAGGTCACGCTGCGCGAGACGCCGGTATTGCCGACCGAGCTTCCCGAATCCGTGCTTCACTACGTGATCCGGACGCGGGAAAGCGTGATCCTCGATGACGCCCTGGCGCAGAATCCGTTCTCGGATGAGTACATCCGCCGGAAGTACGCCCGGTCGGTCCTGTGCCTGCCGCTGGTGAAGCAGGCCAAGCTGATCGGGGCGCTGTATCTCGAGAACAGGCTGGCGTCGCACGTGTTCACGCCAGCCCGGATCGCGGTGCTGGAAATGCTGGCGTCGCAAGCGGCGATTTCGCTGGAGAACGCCCGTCTCTACAACGACCTGCAGGAGCGGGAAGCCAGGATCCGCCGCCTGGTCGACTCGAACATCATCGGGATCGTGATCTGGGATGTTCAGGGCCGGATCATCGAAGCCAACCAGGCCTTTCTCGATATTGTCGGATATGGCCGGGAAGATCTCGTCTCGCTGCGATGGACGGAGCTGACGCCGGCCGAATGGCGCGAGATCGACGACCAGGCCTTCGAAGAACTGAAGGCGGCTGGAACCGTCCGACCGCGTGAGAAAGAGTACTTCCGCAAAGACGGCACCCGCGTGCCGGTGCTGGTCGCCCGCGCGATTTTCGAGTGGAACCGAGATGAGGGCGTTGCCTTCGTGCTCGACTTGACCGAACGCAAACGCGCCGAGCTCGAGCGCCGACTGTTGGCGTCATTGGTTGAGCAGGCCACCGAACTTATGGCGATTGCCGACCTCAACGGAGGGACGCCGATCTACCTGAACAAGGCCGGGCTGAAAATGGTCGGACTCGACAGCCTGGAAGAAGCGAGGACGCGGCGCGGGATTCACTACATTTTCCCCGAGGACCGTGAGTTCGTGAATGCCGTCCTGTGGCCGACGGTGCTGGAGAAGGGGTCCTGGTCGGGAGAGATGCGTCTCCGCCATTTCAGGACCGGAGATCCGATCCCGGTGCTCTATTCGGCGTTTCGGATCGACGATCCGGAGACCGGGCAGCCCGTAAGCGTCGGCAACGTGTGCAGCGATATCACCGACCGCAAACGGGCGGAAGAGCAGCTGCGCGCCAGCGAACAGCGCCTCCTCGACGCCCAGATGGAGCTCGCACGCGTAACGCGCGTGACGACGCTGGGCGAACTGACAGCCTCGATCGCCCATGAAGTGAACCAGCCGCTCGCCGCTGCCGTGGCCAACGCCGAGGCCTGTCTGCGCTGGCTCGACCGCGACACTCCCGACCTCGCCGCTGCGCGGCGCTCGGTGGAATGGGTCGTCGACGACAGCCGCCGTGCGAGCGAGGTGATCCGGCGGATCCGGGCGCTCGCGAAAAAATCCGACGTTGAGAAGGTGCCACTCGATGTCAATGACGTCGTCAGGGAGACCATTGGGCTGGTGCAGCGGGAGGTATTCAGCCATCAGGTGTCGTTACGCACGGAGTTGGTATCGGCTCTCCCCACGATCCTGGGAGATCGGGTGCAACTGCAACAGGTCATCATCAACCTGGTGATGAATGGCATCGAAGCCATGCAATCCGTCACGGATCGGCCACGCGAACTCCTGATCCGATCCCGCCATGACGAGAAGCAGCTAGTGCTCGTAAGCGTGACGGATTGCAGCGTCGGGATCTCCGCCGAGAATGCCGACCGGCTGTTCAACGCCTTCTTCACCACCAAATCCAGCGGCATGGGGATGGGACTTTCGATCTGCCGTTCGATCATGGAAGCTCACGGTGGCCGGCTATGGGCCACGGCAAACATACCCCACGGCGCTACGTTTCAGTTCACCCTGCCGGTGAATGCTGACCACGCATCATGAGGTTGCGCCCGCGGCGCGCCCGAGCAGCGTCGCAGGCGTATCGATGCCAAGTGCCTGGGCGGACTTCAGGTTGATGGCCGGCCGCTGCGATCAGGCTTGATGTCTTCACCGTGGCAGGAGGGATTTCGCGCCTACCGGAGCCAGGGACGGAGCGGTCTCCGCGCGACGGCCCCACCGCTGGCCAGCGCCGCGCAGCGCGCGCTTTTTCCCGGGAAACCGACCTCAGCTCATGCCTCGCCGCGCGAGTTCGAGGGTTTTCGTCGCACCGGAAACATGCCCCAGTGAGAATAGCTGATCCATTTATTGTGATCGAACGTGAACGCAGAGCATGATGCGACTACCGTCAACGTCATGGTTGTCTCCTTTGATGGGCGAACATTTCTTCAGATAAGAGACGACCAAACCGTCACCATTAAAACTTCGTTTAGGCGCGGCGGAAAAACGCAGGCTCGATATTGTGTTCGTTATGGCGACTGACACCACCCACTTGTGGCTTCCACCGCGTCTTGGCTTCCACCACGAATATCGGTGGCATAGTTTGAAATAATGAAATGCGCCCCGAACTACATTGGCCGTGCTGCGACCGTCAGCGGCCAGTTCAGGTCGCTGTGCTTGCGAGCACGAACGCGCAGGCGCCGGCAAGGCCGAGAAAGGTGCGAACGGCGTGCAGCTTTCCCCACTTGACGATACGCGCCCGGGTCGCCGGGCCGGCATCCTGATCCGCCGTTGCGGCCAGCGCCTTGTTGGTCGCCGCCATCACCAGGAGCGTGTAGGGCCAGTTCGCCAGCATCAGGACGCCGCCGAGTGCCGCGGCGGGGTGGTGTTCCCAAAAGAAAGCGGCGAGCCCGAGCAGACCGGAGACCAGCGCCAGCGTCGCCTGCATTTCGAGGCCGCTGGCGTAACTCGGCTTCCACTCCCTGAGCAGCGAGACGTCGTCGAACTGCAGCCGCGCCGGCTGTTCCGCCAGGTTGACATAGGCTGCCGCGCCCGCGAAGGCGGCAGCGCCGGTGAGCGCAAGCGAGGTCAGGATCATGGCCGGCCCCTCATCATCTGGTTTGCTCCAGCCGCGCGCGAAGCTGCGCCAGCACGGCTGCGGTGGTTTGCAGCGCGGTGCCGTCGATACCCGCGGCGAGCGCGGCCGCCCATGGCTTCTGAAGGCGCATCGCCGCATCGAACAGGGCGCTTCCCTTCGCCGTCAGCGTCACCAGCCTGGCGCGCTTGTGGTGAGGGTTGGGATTGAATTCGATGATGCCGGCCTTCTCGAGTTCGTCGGCGGTCCGTTGCACGGATTGCCGCGTCAGCCCCATGAAGTTTGCGATGTGCGCCACCGGCGCGCGTCCCTGCAGCAGCGCGGCCGCGCCCAGCACCTGCCAGCGCGCGCTGGTCAGACCGACCCCGGCGACCAGCGCGTCGCCCGATGCGACCAGCAGGCCATTCAGCCGAAAAATCTCCAGCACGAGCCCGGTCATCGCGGCGGATTTGGCGGGCTTTCTCAGCATGACAACATCCTGTCATATTGACAGTGTCATGTCAAACTAGGCAAAACCAGTTCAATTTCGCGTCATTGGCCGTGGGAACCGCACCGGGAACACGCCGAACCCGGTTGCTTTATATGACGATAATCATCTAAGGTCGGCGCCGCGAGGGGGTCACGGACCGTCGACCCGCGCGGGTCCATGGGGTTTCGAACGATGTGGGAGGATATTTTGGCGAGGCGGGATCCGTGACCAGCAAGCCGATTGCGATCGTTACGGGGGTCGGCCCCGGCACCGGGTCCGCGATTGTCCGGCGCTTCGCAACCGGAGGATTTCGCGTGATCGCCCTGGCCCGCTCGCCGGATCGGATCCGCGCTCTCGAGCGGGAACTTCCGGACACCCACGCTATGATCTGCGACGTGGCAAACGAAAGCCAGGTCGCCGAGACCGTCGCCAGCATACGCCAATCCTACGGCGCGCCGAATGTCCTCATTCACAACGCGGTCGGCGGCGGGTGGGGGACCTTTCTCGAAATCGACCCAAAGATGCTCGAACATAATTTCCGGGTCAACGTGATGGGCCTGCTGTATCTGGCGCGCGAACTGGCGTCGGACATGATCAAGGCGGGCAGCGGTGCGATCCTCGTCACCGGCAACACCTCGGCGATCCGCGGAAGAGCGAACTTTGCCGGCTTCGCGCCGACCAAGGCCGCCCAGCGCATCCTGTCGGAATCGATGGCGCGCGATCTCGGGCCGCGCGGTATCCACGTCGCCTATGTTCTGATCGATGCCGTGATCGACGTGCCGCGAATGCGCGAGCGTCTACGCGACGCACCGGACGAGTTTTTCATAAAACCTTCCGCGATTGCCGACGAAGTGTGGCACCTCTACAACCAGGACCGCTCGGCATGGTCGTTCCTGACCGAGCTTCGTCCGTTCGCGGAAAAATGGTGAATAGAAGCAAGTTTTGGGAGAAGCAGTCATGACCGAACACTTAAAAACAGAAATCGCGGCAGGCGTCATGACGTTGACGCTGGCGCGGCCCGACAAGAAGAATGCGCTGAGCAACGCGATGTACAGCGCCATGTCGGATGGGCTGGAGCGTGCGGAGAAGGATGGCTCCGTGCGGGTCGTGCTGTTCCAGGGCGACGGCGACAGTTTTACCGCCGGAAACGACATCGGCGATTTCTCTGCCCAGGCCAATGGCAAGGACACCAGCGAGAGCCAGGCCCATCGATTCATCAGCACCATCAGCAAGGCCACGCTTCCCGTTGTCGCCGCCGTGCAGGGCAATGCGGTCGGTATCGGCACCACGATGTTGCTGCATTGCGACCTGGTATTTCTTGCCGATACCGCCAGGCTGATGACGCCGTTCGTCAATCTGGCGCTGGTGCCGGAAGCGGCCTCGAGCTGGCTGTTGCCGGCGCGGATCGGACACGTCCGCGCCTACGCGATGTTCGCGCTCGGCGAACCGCTCGATGCGGCGACCGCGCTAGCTTGCGGTTTGGCCAATGCTGTCGTGCCGGCGGCGGAGTTGCGCGCCAAGGCTCGCGCCGCCGCCGAAGCTTTGACAAAGCGGCCGGCGGGTTCGCTCAATCAGACAAAAGCGCTGATGCGCGAGATGGACAAGATCGCGGCCCAGATCAGCCGCGAAAGCGCGTTGTTCCGCGACCGGTTGCAGACCGGCGAGGCGCGCGAGGCGTTTGCCGCCTTTGCCGAGCGCCGCAAGCCGGATTTTTCGAAGGTCGCCGGGTAGTCGCGCTCTCCGCAACGCAGGCAAAATGGATCTTCGGTCGCTAAGGAGAAACCAACATGAAAGCCGGTACCTGGCACAAGACGGCCTGCAATCTCTGCTATGTCAATTGCGGGATCGAAGTCCTGGTCAATGAGGGGCATATCGAGAAGATCAAAGGCGACCGCTCCAGCCCGAAATCGCAAGGCTACCTCTGCAACAAGGCCGCGCGCATCCCCTATTATGCGCACCACAAGGACCGGCTGACCACGCCGCTGCGCCGTCGCGCCGATGGCGGCTTCGATGCGATCGACTGGGATGTGGCGATCGCCGAGATCGCCGAACGGGTGCGAAGTCTGGTCGACCGGCACGGCGGCAAGAGCCTGGCGCTTTACGGCGGCGGCGGCCAGGGCAACCATGCCGGCGGCGCCTATGCCAACGCATTCCTGCGCGCGCTCGGGTCGCGCCACGTCTTCAATGCGTTGTCGCAGGAGAAGACCGGCGACTTCTGGCTCAACGGCCACATGTTCGGCAGCCAGACCTGCCACACCGCCGAGGATGTGCACCACTGCGATCTGTTGTTCGTGATCGGCGCCAACCCGTGGATCGCCCACGGCTTCCCCAATGCGCGCGACCATCTCAATCACATCCGCAAGGACCCCGCGCGCAAGCTGATCGTGGTCGATCCCCGGAGGTCGGAGACCGCCGAGATGGCCGATCTGCATCTCGCGGTTCGCCCGGGCACCGACGCATTCCTGCTCGGCGCGCTGCTCGCCACGCTGGTGCGGTCCGATGCGATCGACCATGACTTCATCGGGGAGCACACCGTTGGCTTCGATGAGGTGAAGCAGGCACTGCTGCAGGTCCCGATCGCGGACTGGGCCGCCGCTGCGGAGATTTCCATCGCCGACATCGAGCGCTGCGCCGCCATGATCGCCGGCGCAAAGGCCATGGTGGTTCGCGTCGAGCTCGGGATCCAGCAGGGCGTCAACTCCACGCTGAATTCCTACCTCGAAAAGCTGCTGATCATGCTGTCCGGCAGTTTTGGCCGCAAAGGCACCAACCAGCTGCACAGCTGGCTGCAGCCGCTGTGGGGTAACTCGCCCGGCCAGAAGTTTTCGCCGACCGGCGATGAGGTGATCGCGGGCCTGCTGCCGCCCAACATCTTCCCCGATGCGGTGCTCGGCGATCATCCCGACCGGTTGCGCGGTGTCTGGATCGACAGCTCCAACCCGGCGAACACCGCGGCCAATACCGAGGCGGTGGAGCGCGCGTTGCGCTCGCTCGAACTCTGCGTCGTGGTCGACGTGGCCATGACCGAAACGGCGCGGCTCGCGCATTACGTGCTGCCGGCTTCCTCGCAATACGAGAAGACCGAATTCACGCTGTTCAACTTCGAATTCCCGACCAATTATTTCCATGTTCGCGCCGGCGTACTGCCGCCGCTCGAAGGCACCTTGCCGGAACCGGAGATCTACACCCGGCTTTCCCGTGCGCTGGGGTTGCTGCCCGGCGACAACGCGCTGGCGCCGTTGCGAGAGGTGGCGCAACGCGCGAGGCCGGAGTTCGCCGCCGCGTTTCGCGCCTTCATGGGTGAGAACCCGTCGGCCGCTGCGGTGGCGCCGCTGGTGCTCTACCATACGCTCGGGCAAACGCTTCCCGACGGCACGGCAGCGGCTGCGCCATTGTGGAACGCCGCACTCAGCTGCGCCAGGCGGTCGCCGCAAGCGGTCAGGCGGGCGATCGGTGCGGCGGACGATGTGCCGGATCACGCGCTCGGCGATGCGCTGTTCGACGCCATCGTTTCGGCGCGGCAGGGCACCGCCATCACCCGGCACGACTATGATGAAGTCTGGTCGCTGATCGGCCATCCCGACCGCAAGATTCGCCTCGCGGTGCCCGGCATGCTGGAATGGCTGGCGCGGCTGGACCCCGAGAGTGCCGGCGCGCCGAAGGAGTTTCCGTTCATGCTGGCCGCCGGGCAGCGGCGCATGTTCAATGCCAACCAGATCTTTCGCGACCCTGCATGGCGTCGCGACGATCCGGACGGCGCATTGCTGATCAATTCCACAGACCTCGGCGAGCTGGGCGCGCGCGATGGCGACTGGCTTGCCGTCGAATCCGCGACCGGGCGTCTGGTCGCCCGCTGCAAGGCCGACGATTCGATGCGGAAGGGCCAGCTGGCGCTGCCGCATGGCTACGGCCAGTCGTATCCGGCAACCGACGGCGAGCGTCTCAGCAATGGACCGCGGATCAACCTGCTCACCGAAAGCGGCAATCGCGACCCGATCGCCGGCACGCCTTACCACAAGCACGTCGCGGTTCGGCTGTCGCGCCTGTCGGACCCGGAAGCGGCGGCTTGGCAGGTCAAGTCGGAGCGAATTCATGAAAGGGCGGCGGTGCAATAGCCACTCGCATCCGGCCGCGCCTCAATATTCAGCGGCCGAACGAGGCTAGCCGACGTCGCCGCTACTTCGCCGCGGCCAGCGTGGCGGCGATGTCGGCGAGATTGTTTTTGGTCTCGTCGTCCTTCACCATGCCCGATACCTTCTTGGCAATGCCGATGATTTGTGTCCGGTCGTTTGGCAGGATGAAGGTGGCCCAGACATCCCGCGTGTCGCGCATCGCGGCGGTCATCTGGCGGGTGTTGGCGGGCCTCATGCCCTCTGCCATGGAACCGATCGAGCCGGCAATCAATTCCGCCACGCCACCGCGCGCCTTCTCGAGCCCGGCCTGTCGTACCGGCGTGCGCTGCTCCGGCGCAAGCTCGTCCATGAACTGAAGCATCGCGGTCACCTCGCGCGCGGCGAGGCGGACCAGGAAATTCGACGCCGACGCATATTGGTCTTCGTATTCCGTCAGATTGCGCAGCAGCGCTGCCTGATCCATCGTCGGGCCCGGCGGCGCGCCGAAAAGCAGGATCCGCTTGTTGCTTTGCTTGGCGGCAAAGAACCAGTCGAGCGCCCAGGGCAGATCGCTGGATTTGGCGGGCGGCAGCGTGGACAATTGTTCAACGTCGAACACCCGGGCAAACAGCTCGGAGGCGGGCGGTTTGGTGAAGTCGGGCCTTCCCTCGGATGCGGCGACGCCATCGAGATAAAGCTCCAGCGCGTGAGTGGCATCCTTCGCGCCGGAGGCGATCTGCGCGCCATCCTGCGCGCACGCAGCCGACGACAGCGCAACCAATAACGGCAGCGATCTGAGAAACAGCACGGGCCTTTGGCCGTTCGTTTGCGTGATTTCTTGTTCACGGACTTGGTTGCTTGAAGGGGATGGTCGGTTCACTTGCGACTTGCTGTTGCCGTCCATGCTTCGAGCGGGATATCAACCGGCTCTCTGAGTTTTCCCAAGTAGTTTCAATATCATCTGGCGTATCTCTCCTGAAACAGGCGCGGGTCCTAAGGCGAATTGTCGACTTTACGAGGCGCCCGCTCTCGTTCGACCCCGGCCGTGCCTCGACTGTTTTCTTGGCCTCCACCGC
>DATNMT010000072.1:0-3355 GCA_035602495.1 Bradyrhizobium sp. | reverse complement strand
CTTCTGCGCCTCCGGCCTCGATGCGGTGAATTTCGCCGCCGCCCAGATCATGAGCGGCCAGCATGAACTCGTCATCGGCGGCGGCGCCGAATCGATGAGCCGCGTCGGCATCGGCGCTTCCGGCGGCGCCTGGCCGATGGATCCCTCGATCGCGGTGCCCGCCTATTTCATGCCGCAGGGTGTCTCGGCCGACCTGATCGCCACCAAATACGGCTTTTCGCGCGACGACGTCGACGCCTATGCGGTGCAGAGCCAGCAGCGCGCGGCGAAAGCCTGGGACGAGGGCCGCTTCAAGAATTCGGTGGTCCCGGTGAAGGACGTCAACGGCCTCACCATCCTCGCCAAGGACGAGCATATGCGCCCCACCACGACGATGCAGTCGCTGGCGTCGCTGCAGCCGTCTTTCGTGACGGTCGGGCAGATGGGCGGCTTCGACGCGGTGGCGATCCAGTCGCATCCCGAGATCGAGCGCATCAACTATGTGCATCACGCCGGCAATTCGTCCGGGATCGTCGACGGCGCCGGCGCGGTGCTGCTCGGCAGCAAGGAAGCCGGCGCCAGGCACGGCCTGAAACCGCGGGCGAAGATTCGCGCGTTCACCAATATCGGCTCGGAGCCGGCGATGATGCTGACCGGCCCGGTCGACGTCACCGAAAAACTGTTCGAGCGCTCCGGCATGAAGAAAACGGACATCGACCTGTTCGAACTGAACGAAGCCTTCGCCTCGGTGGTGCTGCGCTACATGCAGGCCTTCGAGATCGACAATTCCAGGATCAACGTCAACGGCGGCGCGATCGCGCTCGGCCATCCGCTCGGCGCCACGGGGGCGATGATTCTCGGCACCGTGCTCGACGAACTCGAGCGCACCAACAAGTCGACCGCGCTGGTGACGCTGTGCATCGGCGGCGGCATGGGCACCGCGACCATCATCGAGCGGGTTTGATTGTTTCCACCCTCTCCCCTTGTGGGAGAGGGTGGCGAGATGGAGCGAAGCGAAATCGGGCCGGGTGAGGGGTTTGTCTCCGCGGATAGAGACCCCTCATCCGCCCTCGCTTCGCGAGGGCACCTTCTCCCACAAGGGGAGAAGGGAAAACGGATTGGGAGCAACAAATGGCCTTCAAGAATTTCAAGGTTGAGACCGACGCCGACGGCATCGCGCTCGTGACATGGGACATTCCGGGACGTTCGATGAACGTGCTGGACGAGACCACGATCACCGAACTCGAGGAAATCGTAAAACAGACTTCCGCCGACGCCGCGGTCAAGGGCGTCGTCGTCACTTCGGGCAAGGAGGCGTTTTCGGCCGGCGCCGACCTCTCGATGCTCGAAGGCATGAACCGCCGCTATACCGATCTCCTGAAAGCCAAGGGCGAGGTCGCGGCCAACCAGATGCTGTTCGACGAGAGCCGCAAATCCTCGCTGGTGTTTCGCGCCATCGAAACGTCCGGCAAGCCATGGGTTGCGGCGATCAACGGGCTGGCGCTCGGCGGCGCGTTCGAACTGACGCTGTCCTGCCATTACCGCGTCGCCGCCGACAATCCGAAGACCCGGCTCGGTCTGCCCGAAGTCAAGGTCGGGCTGTTCCCCGGCGCCGGCGGCACCCAGCGCGTGCCGCGCATCGTGCCGCCGCAGGATGCGATGCAGCTCTTGTTGAAAGGCGAGGCGGTCAATCTGGCGAAAGCCAAGACGCTGAAGCTGATCGACGCCATCGTTCCCGCCGCCGATCTCATCACATCTGCAAAAGACTGGATCAAGGGCGGCGGCAAGGCGGTCGCGCCTTGGGACACCAAGGAATTCAGGCTGCCCGGCGGCCCGGTCTATTCCAAGGGCGGCATGATGATGTTCCCGGCCGGCAACGCGATCTATCGCCGCGAGACCTACGACAATTATCCGGCGGCACGCGCCATCATGCAATGCGTCTATGAGGGACTGCAGCTGCCGATCGACGCCGCGCTGCGCGTCGAATCCCGCTACTTCACGCAAGTACTGCGCAGCAAGGAAGCCGCGGCCATGATCCGCAGCCTGTTCCTGTCGATGCAGGAGTTGAACAAGGGCGCGCGGCGGCCGCCGAACGTGCCGCCCACAAAAGTGAAAAAGCTCGCCGTGATCGGCGCCGGCTTCATGGGCGCCAGTGTCGGCTACGTCTCGGCGCGCGCCGGCATTGACGTGGTGCTGATCGACCGCGACCAGGAAAGCGCCGACAAGGGCAAGGGCCACGCGGCATCCGTGATCGACGATCTGATCAAGAAGGGTCGCGCCAAGGAAAGCGATCGCGAAGCGATCCTCGGCCGGATCAGCGCGACCGCCGATTACGGCGTGTTGAAGGATTGCGACCTGATCATCGAAGCGGTGTTCGAGGATCGCAAGGTCAAGGCGGAGACCTACGCCAAGGCGCAGCCGCTTTTGAAGCCGGACGCGATCTTCGCCTCCAACACCTCGACCTTGCCGATCAATTCGCTGGCGGAGGAGTTCAAGGACCAGGGCAAGTTCATCGGCATCCATTTCTTCTCGCCGGTCGAGAAGATGATGCTGGTGGAGATCATCGTCGGCAAGAACACCAATGATGTCGCACTTGCAACCGCGCTGGATTACGTGCGGGTGATCGGCAAGACGCCGATCGTGGTCAACGACTCCAGAGGCTTCTTCGCCAACCGCTGCGTGCTGCGCTTCACCGCCGAGGGCCTGGAAATGCTGATGGAAGGCGTGCCGCCGGCGATGATCGAGAACACCGCCAGGATGGCGGGCATGCCGGTCGGGCCGCTGTCGCTGTCCGATGAAGTGGCGCTCGACCTCGTGCTCAAGATCATGAAGGCGACCGAGGCCGACCTCGGCGCCAACGCCGTCGATCAGGCCCAGAAGAAGCTTCTGGTCGAGATGGTCGAAAAACAGGGCCGCTTCGGCCGCAAGAACGGCAAGGGATTTTACGACTATCCCGAGAAGGGCAAGGGCCAGAAAAGCCTTTGGGCGGCGCTTTCCGGCCTGCAGCCAAAACATCTCGACCCCGACACGCTCGACGTCGAGGAGCTGAAGCAGCGTTTCCTGGTGGTGCAGGCGGTGGAAGCCGCGCGCACCGTGGAGGACCATGTCATCACCGACATGCGCGAAGCCGATGTCGGTTCGATCCTCGGCTTCGGCTTTGCGCCGTTTACCGGCGGCACGCTGTCCTATATCGACTTCATGGGGACGAAGAATTTCGTCGCGCTGTGCCACAAGCTCGAGGCCAAATACGGCTCGCGCTTCACCCCGCCGAAACTCCTGGAGGAGATGGCGGCGAATGGCGAGACGTTTTATGGCCGCTTCCCACCGAAGAAGCTGGCGGCGGCGGCGTGAGTCCGTCATTGCGAGGAGCGCAGCG